>JAOAQX010000005.1 GCA_025210805.1 Flavobacteriales bacterium | reverse complement strand
CTTCTTTTTACAACCGATGGGGTAGTTTAATCTATGAAACAAATGACCAAAAAGCTCTTTGGGATGGTCGCGATTTTTCGGGATCATTGATGAATGATGGTTCCTATTATTTTATTATTGAATATATAAACCAAATTGAAGACTCCAAAGGTAGCTTTAAAGGTAAGGTGATGATTTTTAAGTAAATTATAGATGGAAATTTTAATAGGAAACATTCCTATTTATAATTTTTTCTTTAGGTGTCGATAAATTAACAAAAACAAGTAACAATGCCACAAATGATGATTCTTATCCGCTAGATTACCCCTTTTGAAGAAGCGGTTACAATAATGAGTCTGTCAAAAATTCGTTCTTTGAAATATCTCCTACTGAGTTTATAAACAAATTCGTTTAGATAACTCTTTAAATATATTGCCTTTATTTTATGATAAACCCTTAGGAAATTTCTAAAAACCAAAAGACAACTTGTGTCACCATTATTATTAAGGCAATCTAACGGATAAGCATAAAAAATAGCCTTAAACTATTTATCCAAAGAAAAGGATACTTTTTAAAAAATATTAGCACTTTGTTTAGTGGAGTGAGAAAACCAGAATATTTCACATTTAGATGAGCAAAATATTCACCTAACCCAAAACTTTAATTTGGATTCACAAAGTGCCGTTCATTCAAAAAAATATTTAAACACAAAAAAGACTTGAGAGATTTTCATCTTTCAAGTCTTTTTTTAAGTGGTCCCACCTGGGCTCGAACCAGGGACCCCTTGATTATGAGTCAAGTGCTCTAACCAACTGAGCTATAGGACCGAACTAAAAGTTCGATAAACGTATTGATTACCTCAAAACGTGGGAGCAATATTAAGCTAAAATTTTTATCCAAACAAATATTTTCATTGTAATTTTATCCTTTATTTTGTGAGACCGAAAGACTTTTTAAGCATGAAAAAATATGACTTTATCATCCTAGATCTGGGTGGCGTAATTTATGATATTGATTATCAAAACACAACCAAAGCTCTTGGGCAACTTTTTGATAAAAATTTAGACGATTTCTTTAGCAAAAAAGAGCAGTGGGAAACTGTTGATCTTTTTGAAGAAGGAAAAATTTCACCACAAGAATTTTGTGACTCTATTAGAGCAACCCTTGGAAACAATACTCCATCGAATGAAGCAATAAGAAAGGCCTGGGATGCTATTTTAATTGGTTTTAGAGAGCAAACTGTGGTATTTCTTGAAGAATTGGGTAAAAGAATCCCTCTTTTTCTCTATTCAAACACAAACCAGTATCACTATGATACCATTACTAAAATAAATGGATCTGAATACATGGATCGATTTCATGCTTGTTTTAAGAATGTTTATTTATCTCATAAGTTACAAATTAGGAAGCCTCATTCATCAGGTTTTAGCGAGATACTTAAACGTGAGAAATTAGAACATCTAAAAGGACTTTTTATTGACGATAGCCCACAACACCTTATAGGTGCAAATGAGGCGGGCTTAGAAACCTATCTAATGAAAAAAGAAGACCGATTAGAATTGCTTCTAAAGGATCTTCTTTAAATCAAATTATATACTTAAACAATTATTGATGTACCTCAGCTACTACGTAGTATCTGGGGTCATCTACATTTTGCTCTATATGCTTCACTAGGCTAGAATCTGCTTTTGATAACAGTGCGATACAATCTGAGCTTAGATGCTTTAACACAACTTCTTTATTCTGTGCTTCATATTTTCTTACCAAATTAGCAATTGCCTCAATACCAGAATAATCTTGAACTTTAGATTCCATAAAATCAATTTCTACAGATACAGGGTCTTCTTCTGGTTTAAATTTCGCATTAAATGCCTGAATAGATCCAAAGAAAAGAGGTCCCCATATTTCATAAACTTTGGTACCATCTCCTTTAAAGGATTTTCGGGCTCTAATTCTTTTGGCATTTTCCCATGAAAACACTAAAGCAGATACCACAACTCCCGAAAGAACGGCAATCGCTAAGTCGAAAATTACGGTTAAGATCGTAACGATTAACACCACCACAATGTCATGTAAAGGGATTTTTCCAAATATTTTGAAGGTATTCCATGCAAATGTTCCGATAACAACCATAAACATGACTCCCACCAATGCTGCTATGGGTACCATTTCGATATAAGCTGAAGCAAATAAAATAAAAACCAACAATGTTACTGCAGCAACAATTCCAGATAATCGGGTTCTCCCTCCAGATTTTATATTGATAATTGATTGTCCTATCATTGCACAACCTCCCATTCCTCCAAAAAATCCGTTTACAATATTTGAAGCCCCTTGGGCAATACATTCTTTGTTTGAATTTCCTTTTGTATTGGTTAACTCATCAACTAAATTGAGGGTCATCAAAGACTCTATCAGCCCAATAGCTGCAAGAATTAAAGCGTAAGGAAAAATGAATTTTAAGGTTTCAAAATTAAGTGGAATCTTGTCAAATAACTCTGACTGAAACATTGGTAAACCACCTTTTAAACCATCTCCTCCTCCATCTTTGATAAAAGAACCTACAGTATCTACATCCAATTTTCCTAAAATAGCAATTGCTGAAACCACCAAAATCCCAATTAGAGCAGCGGGTATTTTTTTCTTTGAAATCTTTGGCAAGCCCCACATGATTAACATCGTCAATAACACCAAAGCAATCATCAAATACAGTTCTTTACCTTTTTTAAATTCTTTTACAAATCCTTGTTTTTCAATCTCAAAAATAGCTCCATCTTTTAGTACAAAAGCAATTGATTTTGATGACAAATCATACACATTTTCACCTTCAATCAAGTATTCTTTTTGATTAGTTACTGATATTAAGTGATTCTTTTGTTTCTCAAAAATGGGTTTTTGAATGTTTTTATCATAGAACACCCCACTTCCATCATCAAAATATCTTGGAGTAACGGCCTCAACACTTTCTAATTTATTCCCAAAATAGTCTTTTGAAAAATCTTTAAACATTCCCAGTTGAGAAAGAAATATAACAATTGCCAATCCGTTTACAAACCCCATCATTACTGGATGCGGAATGAGTCTTACGAATTTCCCCATCTTAAATACACCTGCAATCACCTGAAGGATTCCTGCCAGTATAACCGTAACAAACAAATAGAACAAACCTAAATTTTCATCGGGACTTCCCATAGAATTTCCATCTTTAACCAAAGAAACCATAACTACTGCCATCGCTCCTGTAGCTCCAGAAATCATCCCTGGTCTTCCCCCAAAAATAGACGTAATTAAACCCACCATAAAAGCTGCATAAAGCCCCACTAATGGTGGCACACCTGCCACAAATGCAAAAGCTACAGCCTCTGGCACTAAAGCCAATGCAACTGTTAATCCAGAAAGAATATCATCCTTAATATTGGCTTTTCTTTTCTCTACAAACTCAAATTGTTCCATACTTTTTTCTACTAAAACGGCAAATATAAAGATACCTTTCCGAAAATTCTTCTTGTTGGAAATTTATTAATGATGATAGGGTTGATTATTCAGAATGGTAAAAGCACGATAAATTTGTTCTACAAAGAAAAGACGAACCATTTGGTGTGTAAACGTAAGCTCTGATAAGGCTACTTTTTCTTTATATAAATTATATATTTCTTGATCAAAACCATAAGCACCTCCTAGAATAAAAACAATTCTTTTGGGTGATTGATTCATTTTTTTTTGCAAAAACTGAGCAAATTTAGGTGATGAAAACTGTTTTCCTTTTTCATCAAGTAAAATCACGAGATCTCCTGGCTTAATTGCTTTAATTATATTCTTTGCTTCCTCCTTTTTTTGCTCTATAACTTTCTTCTTCTTGTTTTTTGCTTCAGGAACTACAAGCATTTCAAAAGGAATATATTTTTTCAATCTTTTTTGATATTCTTCTATTCCTTTTTGAATATAATTCTCTTGAGTAGACCCTACTTGTAGAAAGCAGATTTTCATAGTTCTGTAAAATTAATTTGTTCAACAATTTTAATTAGAATAACTCGTTTGAACGATAGATTCACCTTTTTTTTACGCTTTAAACAGAAAACTAAGCATTTTCGGAATCTTTTTTGATACAATCAACCCCAACAAATAGAATAATTCTAATAAGAATTGTAATTTTGTAAATTCAATTTTCAAAAGATGATGAGGATATTTTTCTTATTAATACCAATTTTTGCACTAATTTCTGGTTGTGCTTCAAGAGAAAACATTGCAGTAATGCAAGATATTGAGCAAAAAGCTCAATTCGCAAAAACGAGCCATCAAGTGGTTTTTAAGCCGGGTGATTTAGTTAGAATTCAAATATCTTCTACTGATGATCAGGCTGTAGAACCGTTTAATCTTTCGATTGTTATGCAAGAACAGCCAATAATTGAGGATGATAACATGAATGTTCAAAGAGCTCAACAACCTTTTTTGATTGATGATCAAGGGATGATTCAATTCCCTGTACTCGGCGCTTTAAAAATGGGCGGAAAAACCATTGATCAATTCTCTACACATCTTAAAGCTCAACTCGAAAAATTTGTGGAAAATCCAATTATCAATATCAGAATTGTAAATTATCGTATATCTGTTTTGGGTGAGGTGATGAAACCTGGAATGTTTAATATCCAAAACCATAGACTCAATATTCTAGAAGCAATTTCTTTGGCAGGCGGAATGAAAATTCATGCTAGAAGAAAAAATATTATGGTGCTCAGAAGAGACCAAGATGGAAACCAAGAATCTATACGTATTGATTTAACCAATTCTGAATGCGTAAATAGTCCCGTATTTTTCTTAGAACAAAACGATGTTGTATATATTGAACCGAATAAAACTAAAATGAACTCGTCCAAATTTGGACCCGAAATTAGTTTAAGTGTTTCGATCGCCTCAGTTTTAATTGCTTTAATTTCTGTTTTAAGACCATAAGCACAATAAAACCGATCTTTTCAGACTCTAAAAAAACACCACCAAAACCATAGCCAATGCTTCCCCAGTACGAAACAAATAATGAAGAAGAAACAATAAATATCGCAGAGCTCATACAGACTTATACGAGCAAATGGAAGCTTTATTTATTGTTTATCCTTTTGGGGCTTATTGGAGCCTACTTATACAACAACTACAAAAAGCCGCTATACCAAGCAAATACCAGCTTTATTATCAATGAAGCAAAGCAAGGTAATGGTCTTTCTCTCTTAGAAGGTCTAGACGAATTCTCTCTAATGGGAGGCAATAAAACATCAATTGAAAACGAAATTGAAATATTAAAGTCTCGAGCTTTGTTAGACAAGGTTATTAAAGAGAATAATATCAATGTCAAATACTTGAGCACTCACGATGATATTTTTTCTCCTAAACCTATACATATTAGTTTCCTTTTTGATGAATTCAATTATTCTATAGGAAATATCGATTTACACATTGAAGATAACAATGGTGGGTTCCTTAAAACTAGAGGAAGTCAACAAGCTTTTAACTGGAATGACACAATAACTATTTCGGAATCTAAAAAAATCGTTCTTAAGCCAATAGAAAATACCGATAAATTAATTGGAAATAAATTTTCCCTTTTTGTGGAAGCAACGGAAGATATTATCATTCAACTTGAAAATAGATTGATGATAAAAAATACTTCAAAAAAAAATGATATAATCTCCATTTCTATTTCCGACCATTCTCCAAAACTTGCAGAAGCGACCTTAAATACGCTTGTAAAATGGTATGATAAAATTAGAATAAAAGATAAAAAAGCAATAAACATAAAAACTTTAGACTTTTTAAATAATAGAATAAACAGAATTGAGCAAGACCTTCAAAACATAGAGAGCCAAGTTTCTAGTTTTAAAGGAAAGAACAACCTTACTGATATCAAAGTGAATGTTGCTTTTTTCAGCAAATCTCTTGAAGAAAGTCAAAAAAGAATCATAGAAGCACAAACTAAACTAGAATTGGCTCAGTACTTAGCCGATTTCTTTAAAAATGAAAAAGATACCTTTAGCTTAGTTCCTATAAATTTAGGTCTAGACAATAAAGGTTTAGAAGAAATCACAAGAGACTTTAATAAGTTGGTGGTTGAAAGAGAAGCTATTCTCTCTAGATCTTCACCTTCAAACCCAAAAATCAGAGAACTTAGTCAAAAAATCTTCCGATACAGAAGTAACATTCAAAGAAGTTTAAAGAGCTACGAAAAAAGTTTAAAAATATCGTTAGCAGAAGTATTGAAACAAGATCAAAAACTTCAATCTAAAATAAAGAATATACCAGAAACTGAGAAAAAATATAGAAGTATAGCAAGACAACAAGAGCTGATAGAAGCACTCTATGTATTTCTACTAAAGAAAAAAGAAGAAACCTCTTTAGCCTTAGCTGCCACAGACTCTAAGATAACCATCATTGATAGAGCCTACTCAAAAAAAGAGCCTATCTCCCCTATTAAATCTATGGTGTATTTAGGGGCATTGATTGGAGCCTTTGTTCTTACCACTCTTATCATCTATATTTTTGAACTTCTGAACAATAAAGTTCATAGTAAAGTAGACTTAGAAAGAGTTCTTGGAAATATCTCATATTTAGGAGACATTCCATTTGACAAAACAAAATCTGACTCAATCATATCATCTCCTTCGGATAAAAGTTCTACGGCAGAAGCTGTGAGGATTGTCGCTACAAGTTTGAAATTTACATCAGCAAAACCAAAAGGTAATAAAATTATTATTACCTCTACCACTTCTGGTGAAGGTAAAACCTATTTTGCCTCTAATATTTCAACGATACTTACTTTTTCAAAAAAGAAAGTATTACTTATTGCGGCAGATTTAAGAAAACCAAAAACAGGTGATTATTTTACCAACCCAAACCCTCAAACAGGGCTCAGTAGTTATTTATCAGGTAACCATAATGACATGGAAAACCTAATTGCAAAAGATGTAGATGGTATTACAAACTTCGATGTTATTTTTCCAGGACCAGTACCTCCAAACCCAGTTGAACTACTGAATAATGGAAGATTTGATGAACTCATCAAACATGTTGAAGAAATTTATGATTATATCATCATTGATGCTGCTCCTTCTGGTTTAGTGACAGACACAATCACCATGAAAAAACTTGCAGACTCTTATATATATGTTGTTCGAGCGAATTACTTAGACAAAAAACTTCTTGAAATTCCTAAAAACCTAATGCAAACAGACAAGCTGCATAATGTTTCATTTGTTCTAAATGATATTGATATGAACAAAAATTATGGGTACGGATATGGGTATGGATACGGTGAAGGAGTTAAGAAATCTTGGCTTCAGCAATTTTTAAAAAGCTAGTAAAGCTGTATTTTGCACAGTATTTGCTATGGAATTATGTACTTTTGTACATTACACAAATGGGGCCGACTGGCTTTGACAGCAAGATATGTTGAAGTGTAAGCATGCAGAGCGCTGATATACAGCTCTTAAATCTCATAAATCAATCGTTTTAAATGGAAACGAAAACTACGCTCTAGCTGCTTAATCTGATCAGTTTGACAGATTTCAAGCTACGCCTACTAAGACTGTAGGGGCTAGATGACCCTCTTAGGTACGTCTAATAACCTAAGGACAAGGGTTATCATAATATTAGGATAAGATCTAAAAAGCTTTGGTTTAGGTACGAAAATTAAAAAAGCTAAGTTTAAAATCGGCTGTTTGTTGCCAGTTTTAAATCGAAAATCAATAACAAAATAAGCATGTAGAAAGCATTGAGATGACTTGTTTGGACGAGGGTTCGAACCCCTCCGGCTCCACAAAAAAACGCAAACAGATTAATTTTAAACTGTTTGCGTTTTTCTTTTTCCCCTCTTTAACCTTCCCAAGGATCAAAAATTGTAATTCTCTTAAAAAAATATTGTCCAATTAATATATTTTAACTTTCTCGGCACAATATTTGATATTTACATTCAAACAAATATTTCACTATATTTGTTTTTCATTACCTAACACAAACAACTAATTGCCTATCGGAACACGTTTATTTTTTACTTAAATCACTAAATCATTCACTCTCAATTTAGGAGTGTAAAAAATAACGTAGTATGACTCAATTAAGCGATAGAGAACTTATTGTATTGTTCCTTGATGGAAACCAGCGTGCTTTCCAAACATTACTAAACAAACACCAACCTAAAATTTTCGGATTCATCATCTCAAAAGTTAGAGATTATGATATAGCCAATGATATTTTTCAAGATGCTTTTATCAAAATCATCAATAATTTAAAAGCTGGAAAATATAACGAAGAAGGAAAATTTATCCCATGGGCAATGAGAATTGTACATAATTTGATCATTGATCATTTTAGAGCACAGAAAAAGGCAAAATTTGTAAGATCGAATGATGAATATGATATTTTTGAAATCATTAATCTTCAAACAGAATCAAAAGAAGATGATCTCGTACGCTCTCAAATATTTGAAGACCTTAAAAGCATATTACCACAATTGCCAGAAAATCAAAAAATCGTTTTGGAAAAAAGAATTTTCTGCAAAATGAGCTTTAATGATATCGCCGAAGAAGAAAATATTTCTATAAACACTGCTTTAGGAAGAATGCGATATGCCTTAATAAATTTGCGAAAAATTATTGATAAACAAAATATCTCGCTCTTTGTAGATTGATTTTCAAAAAGTGATGCAATAATTCTTTAAGCTACTCGTTTAAAAATAAAAAACACCAGCTTATGAGAAAATGCTCTATCGATTCAACTTCAAAAAAACCGCAAATAACCGCATCAAAAGATACACTGGAGTTTATCCTCCAATATGCGGCAAGTGTTCAAACCCTCAAAACGAAAAAAAAGAAAAAACACGTTTTGTATTTTAATTAGTGATTGGCGAAGCATTCTATTTCTAGAATGCTTCTTTTTTTTTGCCTTTTACTAATCATTTCTCTTTAAAAAGTGTGAGTTTTGTGGAGTTTTAGCCATTTGAAAATTAAAAAGTGAACTGGAAAAAGCACATCAACCAAACTTTTAAGCTCAGCATCCCAATGATTGCAGGACAGCTAGGGCAAATCGGGACAAATATTTCAGATAATATTATGATTGGAAATTCTGGTGCCGATCAAATTGCCGCCAGTTCTGTTGCCAATGGAATTTTCATTTTCTTTTTAGTAGTAGGAATCGGATTTGCATTTGCCACCACTCCTATTGTAGCAAATTTCCCAAAAACAACACACCACGAGGAAAAAACGAGCATCCTAAAAAATAGTTTTGTCATCAATATTTCGATAGGTTTCCTTCTTTTCCTTTTGGTTTTCGGTTCGTCCTTCTTATTAGATAATCTTGGACAAGAGGCTCATATTGTCGCTTTAGCTAGTCCTTACCTTCAATTACAAGCCATTTCTGTATTACCCCTTATGCTCTATCTAACTTTTAAACAATTTTTTGAAGGATTAGAAGATACCAAAACAGCTATGGTCATTACGCTATCGGCAAATATTGTCAATATAGGATTGAATTATATATTGATTTATGGGCATTTTGGATTTGATGCCATGGGACTTTACGGAGCTGGTTTAGCTACCTTGATTGCTCGTATAATGATGGCAGCTTTAATTATTGGATACTTCTTGTTCTCTAAAAAATATCAATTATACAAAACTTTATTTTCTAAGGTGAAAATCCTGACCTCAGAGATTAAAAATCTATTTAGATTAGGTCTACCTATTGGACTGCAATTTGCTTTTGAAGTTTCTTCTTTTGCAGGCGCAGGAATCATGTGCGGATGGATTGGAGATATTGCATTGGGTGCTCATCAAATTGCTTTAAGCATCGCTTCCATTTCCTGGAGTATAGCTACGGGCTTTGGTGCTGCCGTAACCATTCGTGTAAGTCAATTTTGGGGTCAAAAATCTATACCTGATATTTCAAAAAGTTACCTTTCTGGCTATATCATCACTTCAGCATGGATGATTTTTTCGGGAGCCATTTTCTTGCTTTTTGATAGAGAATTAACCAGTCTTTATGTAGAACAAGAGCATATTATTTATTTAGCAACCTCTCTCCTCTTTGTAGCCGTACTATTTCAACTTTCAGATGGTGCTCAAGTCGTAGGATTAAGTGCTTTGAGGGGGTTTCAAGATGTTAAAATACCCACAATTCTTACTTTGATTGCCTACTGGGTTATAGGATTACCTATTGGCTATATTTTGGCATTCCCAATGGATTATGGAGTTCATGGAGTTTGGTACGGATTATTTATTGGTTTAAGTATTTCTGCCTTGTTCCTTTATTTAAGAATTTGGTATTTGCAAAAGAAAATGAAAATCAATTCGATTTAATTCCTCGGAATCTACTATCTTTTACTCACCGATGATCAAATAAAAAAAGCCTCGAATTAGATTCGAGGCTTTTTTTTAGTTTTACAATCAAATGTATTAACCGCATTTAGAACTTCCACAATCCAAACAAGTTAAACATCCTTCTTGGTATTGTAGCTTGGTAGATTTACAACTAGAACATTGCTGTCCATTCGCTTCTGTACCATCTGGTATATAACGTTTTAAAGCTCTTGCAACACCCGCTTTCCAAGTATTAATATTTTCACTATCCAACTGAAGAGACCCTATCAAATCAATTAATTTATCCATAGGCATTCCATGACGTAGAATACTAGAAATCAACTTAGCATAGTTCCAAAACTCAGGGTTAAACTTATGAGACAAACCTTCTATTGTGGTTTTATAACCTCTTTTATTCATAAACTGAAAATCGTATCGAGTAGTATTATTTCCATCCTTGTTCTTAATGATTGTTCCCTCATTAAGCCATCTCGGTATATGAATTCCATCTTCATCATCTGCAAGTCCTGTAAAAATTTCATACGGTCTTCCATCTATCGTTCCTATAAAAGCAATCCATTTATCTTTGTTATTCTGAAAACGAACAACATCTGCCTCTAATTCTTTCGGTCTTACAGTAGGAAAATTGATATACTCATTTGCATCAACTCCCTTTTCTTCTTCTTTTTTATCATCATTAGAGATCAAAACACCTGATCTTGATCCATCACGATACACCGTAACCCCTTTACAACCAGATTTCCAAGCATGTAGATAAATCTCTCCTACAAGTTCTTCGGTAACATCATTAGGCATATTGATTGTCACAGATATAGAATGATCTACCCACTTTTGAATCGCTCCTTGCATTTCAACTTTTTTGATATAATCTACATCATTTGATGTTGCTTTATAATAAGGTGAAGCTTTTACTAATTCATCCAATTCTTCTTGGGTATATTTCTTTGTAGTATCGTAGCCTGAAATATTCATCCAATCTTTAAATTTGTGATGAAAAACGGTAAATTCTTCCCAAGAATCTCCGATTTCGTCCACAAAATCCACAACTACATTTTTGTCATTTGGATTTACTTTTCTTCTTCTTTTATAAACTGGTAGAAATACGGGCTCAATCCCAGAAGATGTTTGTGTCATTAAACTCGTAGTTCCCGTTGGAGCTATGGTTAATAAGGCAATATTCCTTCTCCCATACTTCACCATATCTGAATACATTTCTGGATCAGATTCTTTAAGTCTCTGAATAAATGGATTTTTGACTTCTCTACTAAAATCAAATATAGAGAAAGCTCCTCTTTCCTTTGCTAATTCAACAGAGGAACCGTATGCTGCAAGTGCAAGAGTTTTATGCACATTTACAGAGAAATCAATTGCTTTATCTGTACCATATCGCAATCCTAATGCCGCCAACATATCCCCTTCAGCCGTAATTCCTATTCCGGTTCTTCTTCCCTCTTCAGCTTTTTTTCTAATATTCAACCAGAGATTCTTCTCTACCGTCTTAATTTCTTCTGATTCTGGATCTAAGTCAATTTTTTCAATAATTTTATCAATCTTCTCTAATTCAAGATCGATAATATCATCCATCATTCGATGAGCAATAGTTATATGCTTTTTAAATAAATCAAAATCAAAACTAGCCTCTTCTGTAAATGGATTATCGACATAGGAATATAAATTGATCGCCAACAATCTACAAGAATCATAAGGACATAAAGGGATTTCTCCACATGGATTGGTTGAGACTGTTTTATATCCTAAATCGGCATAGCAATCTGGAACAGACTCACGGATAATGGTGTCCCAAAATAGGATTCCAGGTTCAGCAGATTTCCACGCGTTATGAACTATTTTTTTCCATAAACCTTGTGCTTCAATGGTGTTTTTGTACTTAGGATTTTGGCTATATAATGGATACTGTTGTATGTACTCGGTCTTTCCATCCACAGCTCTCATGAAATCATCATCTATTCTTACAGAAACATTCGCTCCAGTAACTTTTCCCGATTCCATTTTTGCATCTATAAATTGCTCTGAATCTGGGTGTTTTATAGACACCGAAAGCATCAAAGCACCTCTTCTTCCATCTTGAGCCACCTCTCTTGTAGAGTTTGAATAACGCTCCATAAATGGTACAACACCTGTAGATGTTAAGGCAGAATTTTTTACAGGAGATCCTTTTGGGCGAATATGTGATAGATCATGCCCTACTCCTCCACGTCTTTTCATCAGTTGTACCTGCTCTTGATCAAGCTTCATGATTCCACCATAAGAATCCGATTCTGAATCATTTCCAATAACAAAACAGTTAGAAAGAGAGGCAATCTGAAAATTATTCCCAATTCCTGTCATGGGGCTACCTTGTGGTACAATATATTTGAAATCTTTAATATGATTGAAAATTTCTTGTGCCGTTAAAGGGTTTTTATATTTTTCTTCAATTCTGGCAATTTCATTGGCTATTCTCCAATGCATATCGTTAGGATCTTTCTCATAAATATTCCCATCGGAATCTTTTAGAGCGTATTTATTCACCCAAACTTGAGCAGCTAATTCATCCCCTTTAAAATAGCGTAAGGAAGCTTGAATAGCCTCCTCTTGTGAGTAAGTTTTCTTTTCCACTTGAGTAGTTGTTTGTTCCATCAGTTTATTCGTTTGTATTCCAATATCACATTTATAGTATGCTAATAATGAATAATTAATAGTTTTAAAAAGTTTACAAAAATAATCATAACAACAATTGATTATCAATCATTTATAAATAACAAAATAACCAATTGTTTACAAAAATAATATTTTTTCAACATTTCCCAAGCCAAAAAAAACTTTTTTTCTCAATTTAATTTATCATATCTCGCTCCATTCCCTATGCCAACTTTTCTTCTTTTAGACCATCAGAAGAATCGACTCGTTTAGTTGAATAATTTTCTCTTTTTTCAACAAAAAAGTATAACATAAACTTAAAGCAATATTTCTTTTATTAAAATCATATCAAACGAAATTGAAAAGAAAGAATTGAAAAATTGAATGATCATGTATTAGAAACTTGAATTCAGAATTCAAGTTCCAAAATTGTATGCGACTTTACCAGTATATCTTTCAATTTACTTGGTTTTCTATATACAGAGAATATATGTTCTAAAAAAAGACAATGAAATTTCAAAAGAAAAAATAGGTTTCATTTGAACAAAGTAAAATATGTACTATTTTTACCACTTTAATTTTGTAACAAAAGAATGAAATATAAAATAATATTTGGACTTCTATTCATTTTTGGATTATTTCTACTGGCAAATTTCAAGCTGATTTGGTTTGATGAAGTATATTTTGCAGAAATCACTTACCACCTAATGAATGGACATGGTCTCTACTCTCAAGGAGATTTTCTTTCTACCCAGGGAGCTGAAATAGTAACATATGGTCCCATTTATTTTTATTTAACTTCTTTTATTACTCAAATCGGTGAACTTTCTCCATTTTGGTTTCGATTAACGAATTATTTGGCATTTTTCGGTGTTGTTTTGGTTCTGTTTAATCAAATAAGAAAACATCATTCTAGAAAAAAGATGCTCTATTTGATTCCCTTTGCCTTGTTTTTAGGGAATGCAGGGTTTGAAAATGCTGTTTCTGGTAGAATGGAAGCTCTCGGATTATTATTTTCAGTAATTGCCTATGTCTTGTATAGTAAAAATACAAAAACATTATTGCACTATATTTTAATAGGTCTCTGTATCTCCTGTGCATATCTCACTACGCCAAGAACAGCCATTTTATTTATTCCATTTTTCTTTGTTATCCTCAAAGATTTATTTGTTCATAAAAACTGGAAAGAAGTGATCAATCTGGGATTTTGGTTTGGAATTCCTGTATTAGCTTGGATATTTTTCAAATTTGGCGGATTTGAGGAATACCTAAATTATTACACAAAAAACACAAATCATAATACACAATCTGCTTCAATGGCTGGAGAATTTTTATTCAATGGAATACACTTATCCAAAAATAAGATTGTTTTATTCTCATTGATGTTTATCTCTTTTTTAATACCTAAAAAACAAACGAAACAAGAAAAATTTCTGACAATAAATTTTGGGATAATCAGCACCTTATTTTTACTCATCATCAGTGATCATGGTGGACATTTCGGACTGGTGTCCACATTAATCATTTTCACGATTATTTCCAATGCTATGGCTTCAAAATGGAAAATTGGGCATTTGATGCTTCCTGCCATTCTATTTTTGAATTTATTTATGTTTTCTAGTAAATTTGCATATCATATACTCAATACAAACCGCTCGCATAAGCCCATTCAATCTATGGTAGAGAAACATATTCCTGAAGGTGCTGTAACAGTTGCTGATTTCGAATTCTTTTATGCTTTACGGGAAAAAAAACGAGATATGTATTTTTTTCAACTAGGAAAATTTGCAAAAGAGCGTGTAGAATACTTCTGTAAAAATACTGATCCAGAATATGTTCTTACTTCAAACACAGACCCTAAACTGGAGTACTTCAAATCACATTATGACATAGAAACTATTGCTAAATATCCAAAAAAGCAAAATGAACATCAACTATTTATCGATCAATATCTTCGAAAACTTGGAAGTAGTTATATGACTTCAGATTATTCTGAATTGGCCATTTTTAAATTGAAACGCAAATAATTCTCTTGTATAAAAAACAAAAACCAATGAAAAGACTTGCAATTTTAGGAGCTTCATATTTACAAGAACCTTTGTACCGAAAAGCAAAAGAAATGGGGCATTTCACCATTGGGTTTGCATGGGCAGAGGGTGCCGTTTGTGCTAATATCGCCGATAAGTTTTATCCCATTTCTATATTAGAAAAAGATGAAATACTCAAAGTATGCGAACAAGAAAATATTGACGGAATTCTATCAATTGCCTCTGATGTTGCCGTTAATCCTTGGTTCTATATCGCCCAAAAGCTCAATTTGCCTTCAAACTCCATTAACTGTGGAGAAATATGTGCCGATAAATACAAAATGAGATTTGAATTACAAAAAAGAAACCTACCTTGTCCGAAATTCAAACTCTATTCAGAACCTGCTTCTTTAACATTTGAAACGCGTCAAATAATTAAACCAATTGACAGATCTGGAAGTGCTGGAGTAAGTGTACTTGAAATTGGAGAAAATGCCTTTGATAAAATGAAAACGGCAATAGATATTTCTTTTGCTAAAAAATGTATTATAGAAGATTTCATTGAAGGAAATGAATATAGTGTGGAATGTATTTCTCAAAATGGAGTTCACACAGTGTTGGCTATTACAGAGAAAGTAACAACAGGTGCTCCTCACTTTGTGGAAACAGCACACTTGCAACCACCATTAAATCTAAGTAACCAACAATTAGCTAAAATTCTTGATTTAGTTCCTAATTTACTCGAAGGACTGAATATCCAAGAAGGAGCATCTCATGTAGAAGTAAAAGTTGACAATTCTTCTGTACATTGTATAGAAGTAGGTGCTAGAATGGGAGGCGATTTTATAGGATCTGATTTAGTTTACCTCTCCACTGGCTATGATTTTACTAAAAATTGTATTCGCATTGCTTTGGGGGAACAAATAACTCCATTTAATTCAAATAAAAAAGCTTCGGGAGTGATCTTTAAATCTAATCAAAATACGAATAGAATAGACCAAGTAAAAAATGATTCAGGCTACCAAGTTATTACTGAAACTGAAGGTTTATTCGATGAAAAATTAGTTAGTAAATCTAGTGAGCGAGCTGGATATTTAATCTATCAAAAGTAAGATATGTTTTATTCTATTATTATCCCTGTTTATCATGGAGAGAAAACAATTAAAAGCCTCACAGAGCGTATTCTCAACGATTTTCAAAAGGATTCATTAGAAATAATATTCGTATATGATTGTGGTCCTGATCAATCTTGGGAAACCATCGTTGAAATCCAAAAACAACACCCAGATATTGTAAAAGGAATTCATTTATCCAAAAACTTTGGACAACACAATGCAATTATTTGCGGAATAGAACAATCTAAAGGGGACTATATCATTACTATGGATGAAGATTTGCAGCATCAACCCAAAGATATTCGCAACTTGATCGCTCACCAAAAAGAAGGAAACTATGATGTTGTTTATGGGGTTTATCATCAATTAAAACATTCTGGTTTTAGGAATTTAACTTCAAATATTATGGCTAAACTTCTGGAAGTTTCTATTCCTGGTTTAGACAAAAACTACACAGCTTTTAGATTAATAAAATCATCTATCGCCAAGCAGTTAACCACCATGCAAAATTCTTATACATTCCTAGATGGTTATATTAGCTGGATTACCACAAATACTTCTTCTACTAAAGTAGAGCATCAAGAACGAATGGGAGGAACAAGTTCTTATACAGTAAAGAAACTCATTGAGCATTCTATTAACATTTTTGTTACTTTTTCTATTATTCCTATTAGAATGTTATCCTATTTATCCATTTTTACTTTAATCTCTACAATTTGCTATTCTATATATATTATCGTTAGGAAATTTTTACTTGATGACTTACTTTCTGGTTTCCCATCCTTGATGATAGTTATAGGGTTTGGAGTCAGTTTTATATTACTTGGACTAGGAATTGTGGGTGAATACATTCACAGAATAAACTTAAAAACTACCAAAAAACCTAATTACTCGATAAAGGAATCTGTTTAAATTAATTAATACCAGATTACTTGTTAAGTAAGCTTTTGTTACACTGCGTTCACAAATGAGTTTTAATAAACTGTCGACATAATGCAATGATAAATCGGGACAAGCTCTTCTAAGGGGGCTTAAACAGTGAGTAAATTAATACCGTAAATGGTATTATTTTAAGACGAGCTTGTTTTTTAACTTTTTCATTGGATACCCAATTGCAGCTTCCCCATCTTCTAAATTTTTGGTTACCGCTGTTCGCAGATAAATGGCACAATTTGAACCTATTTTTATTGAATTTGAAATAGTGGCATGTGCTCCAATGAAATTTTGATTTCCGATCTTCACGGCACCGCAAAAACAAGCTGATGGAGCAACAAAATTTGAATGACCTATTTTGTTGTCATGAGAAATGACTACGCTATTATTAAACAAATTCCCATTTCCAATCTCCACGTTGATATCAATATTTGATAAAGGATAAAATACATTTCCATTCCCTATAATAACTGTGGGGTGTATAAAACATGTTGAATGAATGATATTAGGCACTATTCGTCCCTTTGAAAGTAGTTCATCCATTATTCTTTGCTTTAAAATCAAGTGTTTATACCCTAATGCAATTACAAATTGGTAATTTTCAAATTGATGATCACTATAGTTTAAAAAAGGATGAATTGAATCAATAAATTCATAAGTATTAGGGTTTAGCTGATCATCAAAAACAATCATTTCATCAATATTAGTAACTGAGTCTAATACCAAGTGGTATAGTTGTAAGCCTAGATCTCCAAAACCTATAAAAGCAAATTTATTTTTAGCCATGATTGTGTTTTTATTTGTTCCGAATATATTACATTCTTGTATGAATTCAAAAAAGCTTAATTAAAAAAACCACTTTCAAATAAATTTTGAAAGTGGTTTTATATATTCTCCGAATAATACGTTTCTCTTATTTCAACTTAAAGTTGATAGGTAGCGTATATTTCATTTTTACAGCTTTTCCTCTTTGTTTTGCTGGTTTCATTTTTGGGAGTGATTTCACAATTCTTATCGCTTCTGCTTTTAAGTGTTTGTCTTTCCCTCTTAGGATTCTTGTAGATTCTATTTTACCAGATTTTCCGATAACAAATTCTACATATACCTTTTCTTGTGTTCCCATTTGCTTTGCAAGCTTTGGGTATTTGAAAACTTTTCTAACGTGCTTCATTACACTCATGTTAAAACACTTCGATTTTTCAGCTTTCGTTTTCTCTTTCTCACATCCAGGAAATACAGGCTTGTCTTCTACAACGGCAAAGTTAAATACTTCATCTGTTTCAACTTCTTCTTCCTCCTCCACAATTTCGATTTCTTCTTCTTCATCGGTTTCTGCGTCTTGGAAAATAGCCTCTTCTTTAATCTCCACTTTGTCATCTACTACAACTACTACTGGTGGTGGCGGTGGCGGTGGCGGTGGTGGCGGTGTTTTCTGTTCCTGAGTTACGGTTACTTCTTCGTCATCTATTTGCTCAACTACTAATTCACCCAAACCTGCTGATTCAGATTTTTCATAGACTTTATAGTTAATTGCCGAATAGGAAACTAATAAGGCAATTACAAGACCGATCAGGACAAAAGTCAATCTTTTGTTCTCAAGATCTTTCTTAGGATTTTTCTTTTCTATCATACGTTTTCCTGTATTGTTTGAGAATTCGTCACTAAATTATGCAAAAAATGTTAATGGAATATCGACCTACTTCATTTTTTTAGCAATCCACTGATAAATTAAAATTAAAGTAACACTGAGACTGCTTCCAATAGTATTTGCTACGAAATCCAATATATCTCCATAACGACCTGGTACGACATAATATTGCATGAGTTCCATAAATCCACCGTAAAAAATTGAAAAAACATACGCTAAGAGAACACGTTGAGTCTCGAGAATGTTTTTATGGTATGCAATAAGACCGCTCCAAGCTGCCGTACAAAAAATGGCATACATAAAAAAATGTAGCCATTTGTCGTTTAAAGTTGAGATTTCTGGTGGAATATTATCAGATGGGGCTAAACTCCCAAAAGTTATTACCCCAAAAACTGTCCACCAAAAAATTTTATTTAAGATCGTTTTATCCAATTAGGTCTAAATACGCTTCTCTACTCATTAGAGTATCCAATTCCTCTGGTTTTGAAATAGCTATTTTAATCATCCATCCTTTTCCAAATGGCTCTTGATTTACGAGTTCTGGTGTAGTCTCTAGCTCTTCGTTAAATTCAACGATTTCACCAGAAATAGGCATAAACAAATCTGAAACTGTTTTTACCGCTTCAACTGTTCCAAAAACTTCACCTTCTTCTAGGTCTTCTCCCTCAGATTCGATATCTACATATACGATATCGCCAAGTTCTCCTTGAGCAAATTTTGTAATTCCTACGTAGGCTACATCACCTTCTACACGAACCCATTCGTGGTCCTTTGTGTACTTTAGTTTATCGATTCCTTCCATCTTGTTTTACGTCAAAATTTTTTCCAAAAATACGTTTTCAATCTCAAATAATACGTATTAAAATCCAAAAACATTTTTACTTTTGATTTAAAGTATAACGGATTTTGAACCCAAATACACTTTGAGTAGTTCCAAAACTTGCTTGAACAAAGTTTAAACTATTGTTTCTATCAAAATAAACAGATCCGTTTAAAAATTCATTTATGGTATAAGCAATACTAGAAGAAAGTGTGAATTGTCTTCTACCCGCACTCACTTGAGAAGCTGAATCATAAATATTTCTTATCAAGGATCTATCTTGGTTAATTCCAAGGTTGAATTTAAACTCCATTCTTCTTGGGATTTTAGATTTACCCAATCCTCCTTTAAATAATTTCACATCGTTTATAGAATATCCTGCACCTATTACATAGGAGTAGGTATTTCTTTCTAGCATCTGGCTATTGTCTATATTTAAACTTATATCTCTACTTGTTTTGTATTCTGTATTAAAACTAAATCCGCTTCTGAGTTTCAAGTCAATTTTTAGCGGAGTCAGTTTTTCTGAGATCACCACTTGGTTTATTTGATATTCTGGAATAAAGTTTCCACTTAAATCTTTGTTATCATTTGCTCCATATACAAATTTATTGTTGGTTTGGTCAAACAATAAATTTCTTTGGAATGAACTGATGGTGTATTTTGAGGTATAAGAAGAAGAAAGCGACAAACGACTTATGCTCTTTTTTAACCACTTGATGTCTTTTAGACCATCATATCTGATATTCCAATTTGGCAGTGGAATAGCAGGGAATTTACCTAAATCTGAACTGTTAACATTTCTTCCAGAATACGTCGCCAAAAAAGTAGGAATCAATACTTCTTGAGATCTTCCATTGAATCCTACTGGAAATTCATCAGAATATTGAATTGACTGATTTGGGGTATATTGTTGCTGATAGTCTTTTGCTACTCGATCTGCAATTATTTTTCTGTTTTCCAAGAAGGTATTAAATAACTCATCGGCATCCGTAAAGGCCGTATTTAATGTAAAACTCGTCATAGAAAACTGCCCCGTTTCATTGGTATTTAACACTCTAAATTCTGGTGTTACTAAAGGATCATCATGGATATTTTTAAATAAGAAAGAGGTTCTTTTTGAATAATCTCTATTGGCAGTTAAATTTATTGTGAATCGTTTTAATGGTTCCACACGAGCTGTTAAATTCAGCTTTTCCTTGATGATTTCGTTATACTGTGAATTCAGATTAAAATCTGTAACAATCCATTTGTTTCTTCCCGCATAATCTATCAAATTTTCATTATGAGTACCAAAACGATCTTGCTGCCCGAACATAAAACCAAGAGTAGGTTGTGTAAAACTCCCTGAAGATCCAAACCTTTCTGCATCGTGCTTGAATCCTGGCAAATCCATCCCTCTAGACTGTGTATAAGTTCCATCTATCTTTTTTACAGAGGTTATTAATTTCACCAAAGTTTCTACTGGATTAAATTTATCCTTGTTCTTTCTTCTTTTACGGGCTCTTTCTGCTTGTTTTTTCTCTTTTTCTCTTTGTTTTTTGAGTTTTTTATTCAGTTTATCAATACTCTTTTGGAGTTTTGCTTTTTCTTTTTCATTCTCCTCTGGAGAGAGGTTTACTCCATTTTTATCCTTTAGGGTATCTTGTTTGTTTAATGTTTTGAGCTCTGTAAGTTTTTTCGAAGTTTTTAAAGATTTTTTCTTTTTCTTTTTTGGCTTTACATTATAGTATCTTTTTACCCCAGGGATTTTTTTATAGAGCTTTTTCAGGTCCAATTTAGCATTCAATTGAATATCTCTTTGGTTTTGAATGGTGTTTCCAAATCTATTGGTGATTGAGTTTGCTCCTATATAGTCATAAGCTGCTTTATAAGACGCTCTACCCGAAATAAAATCTAAAACTGGAAAATAGCGTAATGGCAAAGTGTAATTTGCATTAAAATCTTGGTGATATGTTCTTATCGAATCTCCTCTCAGTGCAGCGTTTACCCATTCACGTTGTGGAGTTGGCTCATCAAGCTTATCTCCTTCCCAAACCATATTTGTGGTAGCATTGAGGTTTAACTTTAAAGATTTTGTTAAATCATGTTTTATCCCAATATTTTGATCCATTGTTAAAGACTGGCTAAAAATCGGATCGAATTCAAAAGGTTCTGAATCATCGCCCAAAGTACGCACCGAGCGAATTTTGTTTTCTCTAAAAGTTCTATTTACCACATAGCTATAAGAAAATGAACTTGGAATTAAACCGATATTTAATTCCTTAATGGGTCTCAAAAGTTTTGATTTTTTAATAAAGCCTATTTTACTAAAAGGTCTTATTGGTTTCACTTTTGGAGAATATGCATAAGCTACTTTAGCTTTGGTTCTTTCTTCTAGGTTTCTTTCAATTGTTGGTGAGCGTTCTTCTAGTTTTGTGTGCGAAAAAGAAAGGTTTACATTCCCAGGATTGTATATCGGGTTTCCTTTCATTTTTGGCTTTACACTAAAGTTTGCTACATTAAAATTGGTGTATTTAGAAACTGTTTCAGCACTATTTTGAATTTGTGCTCGCAGTTCTTCTGTGGGAGCATTATCTAGTGCTTCTTGGTATTCAACATCTTGATCGAGTGGATTAAACTTTGGAGTCGTTTTCAAATCAGTGATTCCATAATATACGGGTAAATTAATTCCCCAATTTTTTGGAAACAATTTTCCTGCTTGTAATGTGGTGTTCACAGAAAAATCTCTTACTGTTTCAAATTTTCTTTCTCTAAGACTTTGATCCAATGCTCCAAAACCTGCCTCAGTATAAGATCCACTTAAATTTAAATCGGCAAAATCGGCAAAATTTGTTTTAAACTGCCCTCTAAAAGCGATACTGCTTTCTTGTTCTATCCCCGACATTCTAAGTTCATTTACCCAAATTTCGGCACATTTATCTCCGTCATTACTGGTGTTTCTCACCCCTATCATTACGTTTTGAACCTCCGACAAGGTAGGGTTACCTTTTATATATACATTATTTCCATTGAGTATGGTTTTGTATCTTTTTGAAAAAGAAACTTCATCAGGCTGTCCTGCTGTAGAAACAATTTTTTTATTACGTTCTAGTTTGAGTTCAATTAATTTTTGGAGCTCAATATTCAATCTATTTTTCGAAGGCCATATTGCCTCTGGGTCTGAGGTAGCTCCTTT
The DNA here is from genome assembly GCA_025210805.1 of Flavobacteriales bacterium. Lineage (NCBI taxonomy): Bacteria > Pseudomonadati > Bacteroidota > Flavobacteriia > Flavobacteriales > Flavobacteriales bacterium. Next base: position 226,508 of record JAOAQX010000005.1, on the reverse strand, counting down.
GGTGATTTCTAAAGGAATCTCATATTCATAATAGTTTTCTTGATAATCCGAACCTAATCTTACATACACGGAAACATCCCCATCATTCAACGGGAGTCCATTGAGTTCTTCGGCATGTACAAACATTTGGAGATTTTTATAGTTATTAAGGTTTACACCAAAATTTCTATACGTTGCCTTACTTTTTCCCTCAGGTAAATCACAAACTCTAAGAGAAAGTGATTGCTCATTTTGGATTAATCTACTATTTGCTCCTGCTATTAATTCACGAGTAATTCCTGGAGGCAACACATAAGGAATTGGCTCTTTATTAGCGTGTTCTTCAATATTTACAGAAGAAATCTGAAAGCTTGCACTCGGTGCTTCCTTATCTGTCTCATCTACAATATTATCGAGCTGTCTCCAGTTTCCTCTAACGGTACTTAGTGTTGCAAATCTTAATTTTACTTCCTCCTCAAATCCATGAAGAAAGAATCTTAGAAAACGAATCGATTTAAAATCTGATACATTTCCGAATTTTTGATGATAATTTCTAATCGGAATTCTAAAAAGATACCAATCTGTATTGTTTAAGGGTCCTTTATTTTCTTTTTTCTGAACAATATAAGGATGATCAAGCGTCATACTATCTGGATCTAGGCTCACCTTGTATTGATAATATCCTTGTGTTTCGTTTAGTGTGTTGTTTCTATCTATATCTTCAAGATCTGGAACAGTAGATCCGTTTCCTATATAATCATTGAAGGTATTGTTTTCCATTCCATTATACTGAGAGTATCTTGTGATAATATCTGCATTTTTATCATCCCATTGTGAACCCAAAAAGTGGATATAATTATCGTTTGCAGGGTCATTATATCTTTTTTGAAAATAGACTCCGTTATCATCTATCTTTTGAGAAAGTCTTTTAAGATAGGGTAACTTAATATCTCCAGCCACTGGTGCAAAATTGGCTTCTTGTTCATCATTCATTCCATCGTATCCAACATCCTGTATGGCTCCGTCTGTATTATCAAAATTTCTGGTAAAAATCTGAGAATTTGAAACCAATCCCCATGCCGTTGTATCTATCGTAGAAGTACTATTGGGTGTTGGAAGTCCGTTTTCAAAAGATTTTCTGGAATCTTGTAAAATATCTTCGCTTATATTTCCGATATTGATATAGAAATTTCCTCCCTTATGATCTGGCTGATTGATATATGGATCCATCATCCAAAACTCAATATACTCTACATTGCTTGCTTCCCAATCTGAATTATTAATGAACTGCATCATTCCTCCCCAACGGGTTTTAGGATCTGCTAGTTTTCCCTCATCAGTAAGTCCTTTAGAAACATCGGTAGCATCTACATCAAAATTATAAGGACCTGGCTCAGTAGGATCAAAAACAAGGTTTAGCGGTCTGATTCTATCAATTTCATTTGCAGCTAAATCTTTGTTCTCAAAAATTTCTGTTTTACGAATATCTCTTTGGTAAGGATCCGTCAAAATCACATCATTATCTTTGATGTTTGCAGGTGCTGTTCTTTGGTAAAATAAATCACTAATTTGAAACCATTGTAAATGAGCTCGGTTAAAACCAGATTTTATATCGTTGTATTTTTCTGCTTCAGGAAATAAACCTCCACTATTATCTGTTCCCAATGGAATTGAAGATAATCTCCAGTTATAAGGATATAAAATAGAAAGTTTTACTTCTCCGTTTTCAAAATCATCTAAATAAGAAGTTCCTCCTGCATCTACATCAATTATAGAAGGGTGACCGGGTAAAAACTGTGCAAATTCGGCATCCACAAATATGTTTGATTTTGCCGTAGTTTCATAAAATGGTAATTTATCTACCAACCTCGTTAAAGCGGGTACTTCTGTTTGATACGTTCCATCTATTCCCCAAATACTGTTATTGAGTGGTTCTTGACCAAAGTTTACTTTATTAGTCAATGGTGTTTCTCTTAGACTTACAAATGATCCACCTAGAACCAATTTGTCATTTACTTGATGATCCACTCTTAAACCGATGAATCTTTTGGTGTTTAATGCAATTGATTCAGACTCTACACTTATTGTAATAGGAGTTCCTGAGTTGAGCTTACTTTCGTTAATAATAGAAACTCGTCCTACATTATAATCTACAATAAAATCTTTCCCCTCAACCAGTTTTTCGGATCCTTGTTTTACAACTACAGAACCTTTTTTAAGGTTAAATGCCCCTTGAATCGTAATTTCTGATCCAAACTGAGATTTATAAGCTCCTTGGATGATGAATCTATTTTTTTCTGGTTTCTGCTGGGCATCATTCTGTGTTCCAGAGTAAAGTTCATCAAAAGCATAAGCATCAGCTTGTTCACTGGTTAAAGTTGTGAGTTCTAATATTTTATTTTTGATATAACTTCCAAAGGGTTCTACCATCGGGAAAATAATTCTTCCTTTACTAGGATCTACTGTTAGTGGTGGATTATCAATAAAATCGAAAAAACCATCTCTTCCTTGATCACCATTGGCATTCAAATTATCAAGATTAAGCACTTCTATTAGCTGCTTTTTCTTCATTCCGTCTTCTGGAAGGTATCTCAGTTTTGTTCCCGATGAAGGCTGCTTATATAAAACATTTAACTCAAAATCTTCTCTATCAACTTGATATGCATCTAACCTATAAATATTCTTCATCATCAGTTTCCAAGTAGGATGACTTATATCTAGAATAGTAGGCTTTACGAGTTTCAACATTAAGGTATTTGGAGAAAGTAGTTGATCAGAAAATTCTCCTACTTGTTTCACTTCTCCATTGTAGGTATATTGAAAAGCTACGGCCAAAACCTCTCCATCGTTCAGTTTTCTGTTTAAAGAAACATATCCTAATTGTGGATGAAAAGTATATTCGTTCGGTTGTAATTTTCGAGCTTTTTCAATCTTTTCGTAGTCTTTTAATATTTTAAGACCTTGAGAACTTGCGGCTGAATTTAGGTTACTAAAAACTCTAAAATCTCCATTGGCAGCTACTAAATCTTGAGGATTTAGGTTATTGTTCTTATTATCTGGCAATATACTTCCATCTCCTCCTACGTCTGTAAGTGCAAATACATCTCTAAGGTCATCCACATTTGCTCGGGTATTGGTAATCCAAACTTCCATTTTGGTAATTTGCACCAATGAGTTCACAAATGGCATCTGCTCTAATGACTTGTCGTAGTTATTATAGAAATATGGATCTACAAAAAAGTGACGGTTATCGTCATAATTATCCGCATAGAACTCAAAACGGGTTTTTTGTCCTCCATTTTCTACTTGGATCGATTTACTTTCTGTTCTTTGTTCAGAAATTACTGCGGTTACTTTTGTAGGACCAAATTGAAGTTGTGTTTTAACTCCAAAAAGATCTTGAGAACCCGTAATTAACGTTCCGGGAAGAGGCATATTGACATTTCCTAACTGAACCAGTTTAATAATTTCGTCCTCTTCTCCTTCATAGGTAAGGTTTACTTCATTTCTTCTTCCAAAAAGGGATTTGGTAAGGAAATCAGTATTCAAATTCAGTTTATCACCGATGCTTCCTGTGGCGTTTACTTGGATATCATTATCCATCTTAAACGTGGTGTTCCCACGGATTTCTTCGGGAATCGATTTATCATCTCGGTAGGTATGTCTAAACTGGAAGTCCAGTTCTACGCTACCTTGAAGTTTCATATCGAACTTTGCATCATCCCCAAAAATTTTCCCAATATTTTCTTTGATGAGTTTATACTCTGGAATCAGATTATCAAATTGTTCTTTGGCTAGTTTTTTAAGTTTGGAGTTTTTGTTTTTTCCTAAACCATAATCGGTATCACGACTATTGGCAAGATCTCTCCAGTTTTTATTTAAAATGGCCTCTTGATTATACTTTTTGTACTCATCTAAATCCATTACCGATGGTGGATCTAAATAAACTCCTCCAATTCCTCCTTGAACATTATAGGTTCCAGATGCTCCATCATACCCCACAGAGTCCGAATAATTACTCGGTTTCTCTGGCGGAAACAACAAAGAATCAACATCTTGAGCTAGGACTTGAAAATCTCCTACCAAAATGAAAACCCATAATAAGAACGAATAAAAACTATACCTTCTAAAACTCATATCTACCCAAAACGCAAAAAGTCGTTTCTTATTATAATTTTGCTAATGCTTTTTTAATTAAATCTTCTACGCTCGATATTTCTTCCTTTTTCAAGATAGCATCTAGTACTTTGGTACATTGAGCAGATGAAAATCCTAACACCGTTAGTGCTGTTAAAGCCTCGTTTTTTAGATGGAATTGTTGTTTTCCAGAAGTCATTTCTGAGCTTTCTTCCACAATCATACTTTCCACCTGAAGTTTTGATGCTTTATCTTTGAGGTCCAAGATAATTCTTTTTGCGGTCTTTGCTCCAATTCCTTTTACTTTTTTAAAGCTGTTGTCATCATCATACATAATTGCAGAGATGACATCATTGGAACTTAAAGTAGATAGAATAACTCTAGCGGTGTTTACCCCTATTCCTGATACAGTAATGAGCATATTAAAAGTATCTCTTTCTAGTTTATCGGCAAAACCAAAAAGTAGATGAGCGTCTTCTTTTACAATCATTTGTGTGAGCAGACGAATATTACTTCCTTCTTGTAATTGTTCTGCGGTACGCACCGATACTTGAATATGATACCCCACCCCATGTGTACTTACAACCACATAAGTGGGGGTTAATTCTTCTATTTTTCCTTCTATAAAATATATCATCTTTTATCTTACTTTTGAATGCGCATCTGCTGCTGCTATTGCTACCATATTCACAATTTCATCTACACCAGAACCCATTGGCAGTACATGAATAGACTTATTGAGTCCTAAAACAATTGGTCCTATTCCTGTGGTTCCACCTATATTTTGTAACAATTTATATGCAATATTTCCAGACTCTAGATTTGGAAAGATCAATGTGTTTACTTTTTTACCTACCAAAGGAGAAAATGGGAAATTTTCTTTTAAGGCTTCTTTATTTAAAGCAAAGTTTGCTTGAATTTCTCCATCTACCACAATATCTGGTCGGTTTTTATGTAATAAGGATACGGCTTTTTTAATTTTAAGTGACGATTCTGCATCCGATGATCCAAAATTTGAAAAAGACAACATCGCAATGTGAGATTTTAAGCCCAAGCGTACCACAGAATCAGAAACTAGTGCAGTTATATTCGCTAGTTCTTCTGCCGTAGGATTGGTATTAATCGTGGTGTCGGCTAAGAAAATAGGTCCTTTTTTAGTATTCATGATATATAAACCACAAATTTTATCTACTCCTTCTTCTGTCCCCACTATTTTCAATGCTGGACGGATGGTATTTGGATAACTTCTGGTGATTCCAGAAATCATTGCATCAGCTTCTCCTGCTTCTACCATAGCAGCACCAAAATAGTTCCGTTCTCGCATTACTTTTTCTGCCGCATACAAAGTGTATCCACTTCTTTGGCGTTTTTCCCAAAACATTTTTGCAAAACGATTCTTTCGAGTGCGTTCCTCATCACTTTTTGGGTCGATGATAATTGGATTCATAAAATCAAACCCGTTATCTTCTATAAGTTTTTCAATGCGTTTTTTTCTACCCAATAAAATAGGTGTAGCGATTCCTTCTTCTTCGGCAATAAAAGCCGCTTTGAGTACCGAATAATTATCAGCTTCAGCAAAAACCACTCTCTGAGGATGATTTTTTGCGACCATCATAATATTATCCATCAACTTATTAGAACGTCCCATTCTTTTATTCAGCTGATAAATATATTCGTCCCAATCTTCTATCGGTGCTTGCGCTACTCCAGACTCCATGGCAGCTCTCGCTACTGCTGGTGCTACTACTGAAATAAGCCTTGGGTCATTTGGTTTTGGTATAATATAATCTTTTCCAAAAGACATTCTAGAAGCACTATATGTTAATAGAACTTCCTCGGGCACAATTTCTTTTGCCAAACGAGCGATTGCCTTTGTAGCGGCAAGTTTCATCGCTTCATTTATTTTGGCGGCTCTCACATCCATCGCTCCTCTAAAAATATAAGGAAACCCTAATACATTATTTACTTGGTTTGGATGATCTGATCTTCCCGTTGCCATAATGAGGTCCTTTCTGGTTTTTATGGCTAAAGAATAACTGATTTCTGGATCTGGGTTTGCCATAGCAAAAACGATGGGCTTATCGTTCATGGAAAGTAACATTTCTTCTGTTACGATATTCCCTTTTGAAAGTCCAATAAAAACATCGGCACCTTTCATAGCTTCTGCTAGTGTCTCTATTTTTGTATCCTGTGCAAAAAACTGCTTTTGAGGATTTAAATCGGTTCTTGAGGTTCTAATAACACCTTTTGAGTCACACATCAAAACATGTTCTTTCTTAACTCCTAAACTGATATAAAGCTTCGTACAAGAAACGGCTGCAGCTCCAGCTCCGTTCACCACTACTTTTAGGTCTTCTAGTTTCTTTCCTTGAATTTCTGAGGCGTTCAACAAGGCTGCGGCAGATATTATGGCGGTTCCGTGTTGATCATCATGCATCACAGGAATATCCAATTCCTCCACCAGTCTTCTTTCGATCTCAAAACACTCTGGGGCTTTTATATCCTCAAGATTGATTCCTCCAAATGTGGGTGAAATAGCCTTTACAGTTTTAATAAAATCATCTATATTGGTTTGATCCACCTCTATATCAAAAACATCTATATCTGCATATATCTTAAAGAGTAGTCCTTTTCCTTCCATAACAGGCTTTGAAGCCAAAGCTCCTATGTCTCCAAGTCCTAAAACAGCGGTTCCGTTACTAATTACGGCTACCAAATTACTTTTGGCAGTATATTTATATACATCATCGGAGTTCTCATGAATCTCTAAACAAGGCTCTGCTACTCCTGGAGAGTAAGCCAATGAAAGGTCTCTTTGAGTTGAATGACTTTTTGTGGGTACTACTTCTATTTTTCCTGGTCTTCCTTTTGCGTGAAAGTCCAATGCTTCTCTTTTCTTAAATTTCTTCATCTTTTCTTTCGAAAATTATTGGGTTAGCTGGTGAAATACATCCTCAAGGTTGTTTTCATTAATTTCCAAATGATGGAAATAATCACCATTTTGCGCGATTAGGTTGAATAAGTCTTTTCTGATTTCCTGATTAGCATCATAATGTAATCGGAATTCATTTTGGTTGAGTTGGTCTATTTTATGAATACCATGGAGTTTCTCAAAATAAGATCTTGAAACCTCACGGTTAAGCTCCAAAGTAAGTGTATGCTGAGCACTGTTGAGATTTTTCAACTCTTGGGTATTAGCATCCGCTACAATTTTCCCTTGATTGATAATAATTACTCGTTCACAGATGGCTTCTACTTCTTGCATAATGTGCGTAGAAAGTAAAACAGTTTTTTCTTTTCCTACTTCTTTAATCAGCTCTCTAATTTCTACAAGTTGATTAGGATCTAATCCTGTAGTAGGCTCATCTAAAATAACAACATCTGGATTGTGAATGAGTGCTTGGGCGAGCCCCACACGCTGACGATATCCTTTACTCAAAGATTGAATCTTTTTTCGATATTCTTTCGTCAACCCTGTTTTTTCTATCATTTCATCTACCCTACTTTTTGGAATATGATACATATTGGCAATAAAAGAAAGGTATTCTTTTACATACATTTCCAAATAAAGAGGATTATGCTCTGGCAGATATCCAATGTGTTTTTTAAGCTCAATAGGGTTTTTAATATTGTCTTTTCCACAAATAGCAACCTTCCCTTGGTCTTGTGAAATATAAGAGGTAAGGATTTTCATGGTAGTCGATTTACCTGCTCCATTTGGACCTAAAAAACCCACAATCTCCCCTGATTTTACAGTAAAACTGATATCATCTAGCACTTGTTGAGTGCCATATTTTTTACTTACTGACTGAACTTCAATAGACATATTTTCTTCTTATACCATTTATGGTGTTATTTACTCACTGGTATCATACCGATACATTGCTAAAACTCGGTTATGAACATAGTGAAATAAGTGAGTAATTTTAGAAAGTAACCGGTATTAAACTTGTAAATATACGAAAGCAATAAGAAGTATCATGTTTTTACTCCCGTTTATATTTATAAAAGAACCTTATCATACGTACTTTCTTACCCTATCTAAACGAACAAAATATTCAAAATTTCAATATTAGAAAACATTCACCTCATTCTTTGCGATAGCAGAGCGGCTTTAAAAAAACAAAAACTCATTGATTATCAACAATAACACTTACAACAAAGAAAACACTATTGAGGTAGTAAATTATAAATATTCTTTTTTATATTTACACAAAATTTATAACTCAACTCATGAAACGCAAAATCTTAGCAACTTCACTCATTGCTATTTCAGCCATTGGGCTTTCTAAGGCTCAAGTAGAAAATGACAACCAGTTGAACGCCACCGATTCCACTGAACAAACTGTTGTTTTGGAAAACAAAAATGCAATTCTACTTACTGCTGGAACAACAGGTATTGGAGTTCAATATGCCCGAAAAATCAATAAGAATATTCATCTGGTTCTAACTGGATCTATGATCACCATTCCTGAGCAAATTTTAGGAAGTGATGTACTAGACACCGATGAAGTGGAAGGACGTCTAGAAGCCAATTCTCAAAATATTGGATTAATTGCTGAGTATTACCCTTTCAAAGGTGGTTTTCATCTTGCGGCTGGGGTTACTTACTATCTTAAAAACGAAATATCTGCGGGTTTAAACATTAAAAAAGCCATCGAATTTGGAGATGTAGAACTCAATCCAAACGATTTTGGAAAAGCAGATATAACTATAGACTGGAGCGGTATAGCACCGTATTTAGGTTTAGGATTTGGTCATTCTGTTGTTGATAATATGATAAATGTAAGCTTTGAAGGTGGGTGTTATTTTCTAAATGCTCCTCAAGTAGATTTAGTAGCTACAGAAAGATTTCGTCCTATGACAGAAGAAGGGAAAGACATAGAAAAAGCCCTCGAAACTTGGAAATATTATCCAAATCTACAACTCAGAATTTCTTATAATTTCTAAAAAGACTCATGATGAAAAAATCGAATATAAAACTTTACTCTTGGCTATTAGGAGGAAGTATTCTTCTTGGAACTGCCATTTTTCAATCTTGTGAAAAACCTAATTTTGATGATGTAAACATCAATATAGACGCTCAACTCTTCAAAAAGAATGTAATGATTCAGGCGGTAGATGTCTCTGGCTTAAATGATTTTGAGACAGAAGGAAGCCTTGAAGTCGAAATCTTAGGAAAAGATAAAGACAAAGTAATTACAGACGAAGGATTATTTAGCAGCAAGGCAAAAATTGCAAATGGTATCGTTACGTTAGCAGTACACCCTAGCCACGCCAATCATACAGAACCGATAAAATTTATTGCCAAAATTTCTGGTGAAGGATTTCTTACACAAACCATTCCTGTAACTATTTTCCCTGAGCAAGAAGAAGTTTTTGTGCCTGTTTCCTTAGTAAACCTTGAAGGTAATACTGATGATATCAAAATCAAAAAAAGCAGCCAAAGCCTAGGAAACAACGGACAACTAGAAGAAGGGTTCGAAATAAAAACAGCTCCTACAACAACTGGATTAAGTGTTACCAAAGTAAATCTAGACAAAGGAACTGAATTTATGGACGAAGATGGTAACAAGATCACAGGCGGTGAAATAGAAGCGCAAGTTGCCTATTTCGATCCATTATCTCAAGCTGCTGCATCAGCTTTCCCAGGTGGTTTTAACCCCGAAACACTCATTGGAGAAAACGGAGAAGAATTATCTGACAATATGTTTATTACTGCAGGATTTACTTCTATTGATATGTTTGTGGGAGACAAAGAGGTAAAACAATTCTCTAAACCTATTGCCGTAAAAATGGAGGTAAGTAAAAACTACCAAAACCCGAATACGCTACAACCGATAAAAGCTGGAGATATTATTCCTATTTGGTCTTATAGTAATGACGATGGAAAATGGGTGTATCATGGAGAAGGAACAGTAGCTACAGGAACAGGTGACAATTTTGAAGTTTCTTTTACTACCACACACTTATCTTGGTACAATCTTGATTATTATGGTAATACTTGTGGTTCTAAAAGCAACTTTGAAATTACTATGAATATGCCTGGTGTATCAAAAGAAAATGGGCATAGACTTTTCAGTACAGTGGTGTATGAAGGAACTACTCAACCTATTTCTAGCTGGGCAAATAAAGTAAGCTCTTGGTATGATGGTGAGGTATTAAAACTCTATAATGGACCTTCAGATAAAAATGTCCAAATACTGGTTTATTCAGGAACTAGTTCTTGGAATAAAGGAACGCTACTGTATCGTTCAAATGCATTTAATGTTTGTTCACAAAGTGGTATCACTATCAGTAGTAGCGATTTTTCTCAATCGCTTCCTGATTACCAAAATATTGAAGTGGAGCTTGTAGGAAAATGTGGAAGTAACACCATAAAACCTTCTGCCGCTATTTATATGAAAACCCCTAATCAAAGCTATTTTGAATACAAAGGTTATGTAAAACAAGGTAAAATTACCCTGCATAGAATGGAGCTCAATAAAGACTATGAGTTTAGAACATATTATGGTGGTAAAGCCTATACGCATACCCTAAACTTTGATAGTAAAACTTATATATATGATGATTACGAACTTCCTCAAGAAGTTTGTGATAAAATATTATAATCCCTCAACCAACCCTTAACTCTCCAAAACCCATTATCATTTTTTTTTGATAATGGGTTTTTTGGTTCGTCATTTTTTTGAATTAGCAAGTAATTGGTCAACAAAATCATCGAAGACTTTTTACTTAGGTTCTCTTTCATGGAAGATCTCTATTTCCTACCCCTCAAAATAATCTGAAACCAATTCATAATAACGTGGAAATTGCTCTTTTTCAGGAATCAAGTGATTAAGTTCCTCAAGGTCTATGAATTGAAAATACTCTGGAAGTTCGTAGTTCATTTCTTGATCTTCTCCACCTCGGATAAATAAAATTCTCTGATAATTATTCTCAAAAACAGATTGATAACAAGAACGTTGCAAAAGGAGGTTTTGCCAATGAATAAGCACTTGAGGATTCATTTTTGATGCTTGAGTGATGAGATCATTTGCCTGTTCGTATTTCTGAAAAATAAAAAAAGGCAACTTATCAAAATATCTTTCTAGTAGGTGTTTTAATTTCTGTCTTTGTTTTAATCTAGCTTTAGAATCTTTCACTATTGAAGCCTGAGATAAAAGAATTTTATCAAATTGTAGCTGATTTCTTTGTAACAACTCCCCCACCAAATAAGCTCCCATAGAATGGGCAATTATAGAAATATGCTCAAATTCTTCGGCGTAATTTTCTATTTGCTCACAAAGAGTGCTAAAGGTAAAATCTGAGGATTCATCATTAGAAAACCCATGACCAGGCAAAGCGATTAAATGACAATGAAAATTTTGAGACATCTGCTCCACTAAGGAGTCCCAAACAGTATGGTTCTCCATAAAACCATGGATAAATATCAGATGATGAGAAGTTTTACCCTTTGAAGGACTCTGAAAGAATTCCACTAGAAACGGGCTCTTAATACAACATTAGCACTAAAACCTTGCTCAGATATACTTGAAGAAGCTTTTTTATAGTGTGCATCAAGTAAATTGGTTACTCCTACTTGTACATCAAAATATTTATTTAGCGCATATTTAAAATCATAATTCAAAGTAAACCACGCTGGTGTTCCTAAATATCTTGAGTCTATTAAGGTACCATCTTTTGTCCAAATTTCTTCTCGTGGACTTTCGTCTATATTATCAACATCTGCTGCATCATAACTTGCCGCATTTTTTGCAAAATTAAATTGTGTCCAAAAACGATGAGACCATCTTTCATTAGGAGAAAACACGGCTTCTACTTTTCCAAAAACTGGTGGAATATGTGCCAAAACATCCCATTTTTCATCTTTTTCATAACCTTCTGCCGCCTCGGTAATTGCTCCTTCTGTATAAGTAATATCTAAAACTGTTGACCATTTAGGCGACCATCTTGATGATAAATAGAATGTTGAACCTAAAATATAAGCGCATTTATGATTGATATTCGATGCCAATTTATTATTAATATCGGCAGCTACTTTAAACCCTTCGGGAGGTCCTTTGAGAATCACTTTTACAATAGGGTTTACGAGTCGGGAATAAAATAGATCTACATTGATTAGGTGTTTTTTAGAAAAATCTTTGGAAATATTTAGCTCAAAATTCTGTGTATATTCTGATTTTAATCCAAAATTTGGAATTACAGTATTAGATCCTTTATCAAAAAACTTGGAAATATCATCAATATTGGGAGCGTGGAATCCTGTGGAAACAATTCCAGCTATTTTGGTTGAAGAATTTGGATGATAGATTAAACTGGTGTTAAAATTTAAATCACGATTAATTTTCACAAAGGACTCAGAGGGTAATTGTATTGTCTTCTTTTTGAATTCATACCTCCCACTAACTTCTGTATAAGTAGCTCTTAAACCAGCGTTAGCCTTCCATTTTTCTCCAAACGAATGCTCTTTTTTCACATACAAAGCAGCCTGCTTTTGCAAAGCATAAGCAGAGGGATAACGAGTTTGCTCAAAACTTGCAAAGGTATCCACTACAGGATAGTATCTCCTTGCAGAAGATTTTACATCATTATAAATTAACTCAAAACCATAACCAAAACTGTTTTTATCAAAACTGGCATTTAAGCTCGTTACATTAACCTCCTCAAAACGCTCTTCTCGGTTATCGCTTCCTTGTTTTTGCTTATGTCTTGATTCTTTTATCCATTGGTAGGCTCCCACTATCTCTGCCTTGTCATAAAATTTTCTAGGTGTATGATCTTGATAACTCAATGAAGTCAAAAGTCTTTTTTGTGGCCCATAATACCAATCCAAAAATTTCAAGGATCCATCCCCCTTAACATCATTTAATTGATCAAAACGATCTATTTGAGAACTGGTGGAATATTGAAAATTTGCAATGAGTCTTTGTTGATCGTCAATTTGATAAACTGCTTTTTGTAAAACGTCATATTGATTATAAGCTGTTCTTTTTTGAATTAATGAATCTGGATTTCTCACCTCTACACCATTTTCGATATAGCTTTTTACCAATCCCCAATTTTCGTAACCATGCATACGCCAAGATCCCATACGGATATCGCCAAAGTTACTTACAGAAACTGAGCTTAAAAACGCCCATTTCTTTGTGGAATACTCTATATCTAGGTGGCTCAACATGGTGTTTGAACCCGAAAAGAATGAATGAGAATAATTCAATCCTACTTTAGAGTCAGGTCTTGGTGTTCTTGTTCTAAAATGAACAACACCACCCAAGGCATCCGATCCATATTTTACAGAACTGGGACCAAAAAACACTTCAGAATTCGCCAGAATAGATGGATCTATCGTAATGGCATTTTGTAAATGTCCGCCTCTGTAAATTGCATTATTCATCCGAACGCCATCAATCATCAAAAGAATTCTATTGGCTTCAAAACCTCTAATATTTGGCGAACCTCCACCTGCTTGAGATTTCTGAACATTCACTCCTCGTTTATTAGCCAATAAATCTGCCGAGGTAGATGGATTGAGTTTTTCTATTTGTCTTCTATTGATCAATAAAACACGCTCGGCTCTTTGCCTTTGTTGGTCTTCCTTTAAATTTGCCGAAACAACAATTTCCTGTAAAAAATTTTGATCTTCTTTTAAGGTCATCTGTCTTAAAGATCTCAATATTTTCACCCTTAATGTCATATTTTCATAAAGCGTATGAGAAATTTCTACAGTGTCTTGGTTTTTCCAAGCTGTAGGAATTGTAAGAACTCCATTATCCTTACTTATAGCATAAGAATTTGTATTCTTCTTAAGGATCGCAGTTACATCTGAGATAGGGTTTCTATCCATATCCACGAAAGTAATCTGCGCTTGCGCCGAAAATCCAATAATTAAAACAAATAAAAGAAATATTTTCTTCATCACAACCTCTAATTGAGCACTTCTCTAAGAATATCCAAAGACTTTATTTCCTTGAAATATTCTACATTTGAACGATAATAAGCTATCAATAATTTAAGGGTCAAAGCTCTATCTTTTCTATTGATTGACAAAGTTTTTTGAGCCCCCAAAATATATTCCTCCACTTTTAACAAATACCCTACCAACTTTGGGGGAATTTCTAATTTTGTGGGTCTTCCAGATTCTGAAAATGAATCAATAAAAACAAAACTCTCATTTTCAGCAATATTCAATGGAAACCCAAAGAAATTACCTGTTTTAAAAACAACAAAAACTGAAATATGAGATAATAAAACGTCTTCCTCTGTTGAATCTATTAAATCAATAGTTTTTTCCAAAAAATCGAAATATTCACTTTCAGGATTCTTTGGATAAGTCATATTCTTAATAAACTCTGCCAAAAATGTAGCGATACAGTTCTTTAAAACATCTAACTCAAAATCATCCTTTTTAATTTCAAAGGAAGAAAAAGTGTATAAATCTCCCTTTGATTTTTCCTGATATTCTATCTCTAAAACATCTAAGGGAAAAACTTGCTGGATGGGGATTTTTTTATTTTTTCTTTGGTGAACAATAAAAGACAACTTCCCTTGTTCCCGAGTGAAGACCTCGAGAATAAATCCATTTTTATATGGAAATTTCCTTAGAACGATTGCTTTGTCTTTTATGAGCATTTTTATGTCTTTTTCAGATGCTTTTTATTTACTTCTTTTGAACTTCCAATTTTCCACCTGCTGATCTCGAACCAAACTCTGGTGCATAGAAAGATTGAAATTCTGCAAAACCAAGAGTAAAATCTCCAGTATGTTCTACTTTTGTTTCATATTCAAAGCTGTGTTTACCACGCGATACTTGATCAAAATAGTATTGAACTTTTTGATCTTTTATATTCCAGTAATATGAACCGTTTCTGTTATACATCCACCTAGAAAGCTGCTCCCAAGGTAGCTGTGTTGCCGAAAGATAATCTTCTAGAACTACAAAATCTAGTGCTTGATGGAACTCGAAATCTAATTTTACTTTGAGTTCATCTCCTACTTTTACTAGGGTATTTTCTATCGGAATCCAATTAATTTGATCTCCATTTTTTTCTTTCTTATACAATTTTTTGCGAATACTGCACAGAGGATCTTTTTGGGTTTTTACTTGGCTGATTTTCGACCAATATTGATGATGCCAAGCTACCCAAACAGGTTGTTTACTTTTATTTTCAAATCGAATTTTGGCTGTAGCCAAATCCAAACCTTGATTGTTTACAAATTCCTTAATCTTAAAACCTAAATGAGAATTTTGTTGCCAAGCTACTTTTTGATCATTAACAAACAAATCTAGCTCTTGATTTCCAAACATTTTTTCATTAGGATTATTTTTCAGCAAAGCGTACACAATTCTTATCGTGGAAGCATTGCTTTCCCAGTGCTGTCCTCTTTTTTGTTGTATCAGCCAGTTATGAATTTTCATACGTCCTTTTGCATCTCCCATTTTTTCATAGAGGGAACCTATTTGAGCCTGGACCACATACTTTTGATTGTAATAACGGAGTCCATTTGCCAGTTTTTTCCAATATTTTGTTTGTTCTTGAGTGTTCTCAAAGCTGTTTTCTTCTACACTTTCATAGATATCTTGAGCAATTTTCATTTTACCATATTGCAAAGCAATATCCCACACGGCAACTCGGTTATATAAATTCCCTTGGTACCATTTTTTCATTGCCTTATTGAGATAATAATCTCTAGCTTCTGAAAGTTGATTTTTTACAGGCTTAATATTTTCAAATTTATTTCGAATTTGCAAGTATCGCCAAGGTCGGTAATCAAACTTTTTAGGTTCCTTCTTCTCTTTTTGATACCATTCTAAGAGTTCTTTATCTATATATTGTAGTGCACTTCTTATTTCTGAATCCCAAAGAAAATTTTCTAAATTCAAATCTTGAAGATTCGCCATATTTTCTAAGAAATAATAAGTCATACCTACCGAAGAATAACGGCTGTTTTTGAACCAAACAAAACTTCCATCTCCTTTTTGAAATTTACTAATCATAGTCTCTAGCTCATCATTTCTATAAGACAAAGCATTATCATCAAAATAATCAGCTAAAGCTTTTATTTCTTCTTCTTGATTTTTTGCATCGTATAACCAAGGCGTTTCTTCTAGCATAATCGACTTGAGATCCTCATTCTGCCTCAATGTGGATTTCGGCTGACTTTCCACCCATTTTTTCAATCTTTTTTCTAAGCTTGGATTTTCCTTCAAAAGTTTCTGTCCAAGGGCATTTGCAAAATACTCATCCATCAAGCCTGAAAAAATCATTTCATTAGTGGTTTTCACCTTTGGCAAAGATTGAGCTACTTGCCAAAGTGTATTGGCGTTTCCTTCTATCCTAAAATTCTCAAATGAAGTTTGGTTTACCCAATCTTTTAAAAGAATAGTCTGTGTTCCTCCCGCAGGAATCGTTAAGGCTATTTGTTCTTTAATCAATTTTTGATTTGTAAAAACAGGTATTTCACCTTTTTCGATATCTATAAAAGAAGTGTTTTCTGCTTTAAGTTCATAAGACAATGCACCCGAAATGTTTTTTGGAATTTTAAATTTCCAAGAATGAACTTTACTTTTAGAAATTCCAATATTCTCTACAGTCGAAAGTGCCGTTTCCAATAATAATTCTTCTGTTTCAGCATCTTTTAAAACTAAGCTTACTTCTGCATTTTGGACTTCTTTAGAAAGGTTGGAAATTTTAGCAACCATTTCTACTTCGTCCTCGGCATAATAAAACTTAGGTTTATGCATTTCAATCATCAGTTCTTTTTGAGAAATAATCTCTTTCTCTAAATAAAACTGCTGTAACTCTTTTGTGTAACCATAAACCATCAATTTATAAGTCCCTGGTTTATCAGTTGCCTGAAAAGGAATACGAATCATTCCTTTTTTATCCGTCTGAAGTTGTGGAAAGAAAAATACCGTTTCTTTAAAATTTGTTCTTGGCAATTCTTGTTTTTTGGGTTTCTTTTTCTTCTGAACTTTTGCCAATTTGGAATCGCTAGAATAAGCTTCTGCCTCCGAATCCATTTCTATACTCCCCAATCTATTAGAGCTTTTTGAAACTAAAGCATTCAAATTTCTAGAAGGGGGATATAATCTATTTTCTTGATAAAAGCTTGAATTATGGATTAACTGATTCCAACTAAAATGACTTTGATAAATATTTTCCAAAGAAGGATAATAGGGATTTTCTGACCTCCAATTGAGGTAATTATTTGAAATCCTTGCCTTAACTTTATTGGAAGAAAAACTCGTGATTCTGTTAGGATAAGAAAACAATTGATTTTTAATCTTATGTTTAGCAATTGCATCCAAACTTTTATCAAACATAAAAGCTAAAACTTCTGTAGCAGGTGTTCCTCCTTTTAAATCTTGAATTTGCAATTGCCAATCTTCCTTTTTTCCAGGTTTTAGTTTATCAGAAATGGTGATCCACTTAGCCTGTAATTCTTTATTTTTCCATGGAACAGAAATGATCTTTTCTTGTGAATAACTCTTACCGTCATACTTGGTTTTCGTAATCAACATTAATTGTCCATAATCTTCTTTACGCACTTCATACTTTTCGTGGAATGTTTTCCCTCCATTCAAGCAAGTACTCCAAACCATGCCTTTGTGGTTAAAAAGTTGGATTTCATAACTGGCATCAAACGGTAATGCCAGTTGGAAATTTATTTTATCGCCCGGCTGATATTCTTTTTTGTCGGTTTTAATATGAATTTCATTTGCCCAATGCTCCAACTTACCTTTTGATGGCAAAACACTTAAAAACTCTTGTTTTTCAATTTTGTTTCCAAAAGAATCTTCTAATTCCAAACGAATTTCATAGGCTCCTTTTTTCAATGTTTTTAATAAAGTAGACACTTCATTGGAGGTAATCTCTAAGCTTTTTATTTCTCTTAGCTTTTTCCAATTTTTCGGCTGACTTTCTTGTCTATTGGTTAAATGAATAAAGTGTTTATCGAATGAAAAATCCTCAGTTGGAAGTACCCAGTTATCTGTTTTATAATCAGAAGATTTCATCAAAATCTCCTTAGGTTTTTCGAGTTCCCAAACAGTTACTTTTACCTTTTTATCAAGGTTTTTACTTGCAAAATTGCTTACACTCGTTTGTATATTTAAAGCCTCTTTTTCGAAAATAGTTTGAGGAATTTCAAAATCTATATTCAATCCTTTTTGCCCCATCACAAAATTGATAGTTTCTAACTCAGAAGCTCCTGTAGGATCGGTTAATTTCAATCTTACATCGAAAGAAATAATATTTTCATTTCTGATTTTTTCAGGAATTTTTCTGGTATCAATTTCCACAAAAGCTTTCCCTTCTTGATCGAGTTTAAGATCTTTTGCTTCAAACAAAATAGGCTCAGACCAAAACCATCCGCAACCCCAGAAACGATAAAATTCTGGTTGTTCCTTATATTTTACTTCAAAACTCAAATCGGCATTTGCCATTTTAACTCCAGAATAGGTTTTCCCCGTAACTTCTATTTTGATTTTATCACCTAATCTTTGTTCTACATTGGGCAATTCATGTGTCATCAAAAAGCCAGGTCTTTTATACTCTGCTACACTAAAATATTGGTAACCTCCCCTATTCGTTTTGAATCGGTAATTCCCATTCATTCTACCTTTTGGAAGATCGAAATACAAATAACCCGAAGCATATTCTCCTAGCTGAACGGCTTTCTCTTCTATCAATTCTCCTTGTGGATCATATAAGGAAACGATGGCTTTTTCTTCTGGCAATAGTTGAAACAAGCGTGTATTTTTCTCACGTATCAGTCTTTGAATTTTGAGTTTCACCCTTTGACCTGGACGGTAAATTGATCGATCTGTAAAGATATTGTCCTCATAAATATCTTGATTTTCCCTGTATTCTGGGTAATAATTCTTCCGCCATCCATAACGCTGAAAATAAGATAAAATATCCTCACCGTCTTGAATATGAAATGCTTGAATACTCTTTTTATCTGGATGTTTTATCTGTCTATTTTTATCAAAAGTTTGTCCTGATTTTTGGGGATCCGAACTAAGAATTAATTCCGAATTTTTAGGATAATAATTTTGACGAATATCTCGAACACTTACATAATCTTTTGCCTCAGACAAACTCAAATTAGAAACCTGAAAAATAGCAATATCAGAAGATTGAGCCACCTGCACGGCATACATCCCAAAATCCATAGTAGGAAGTATCAAGGTCTTCTTATTAAATATATAGGGAAGATTTCCCGATACATTATAAGTAAAAGTTTCTATTTTCTTGGCTTTCTTTAAATCTGTCAACCTCAATTCATAGTAACTACGTTTAGATTCCAAAACCTCAAGAACCTCCTTACGATCTAACTGATAAAGGTGAAGTTCCATTTTTTTCAAATTCTTCAAATCAGAAACCACTCGTATTCCTTGTCCAGAACGGTACTGTTCTTTTAGGCTAATACGATACTCTTCTAGCTCTATTTGCTTAATGAACTTTTCACTTTCCTTGTACAAAAAGTCTGTTTTTCCATCAGTATTCTTGAGTGCTTTTTGTGCTTTTTCTAATGCGTTTTGGTAAAATGTAGATTTTTTCTTTAGCAGAACTTCAGGAAGTCCATCTGTTCCTTGTGCATATATTCTGTCCGCTTTTTGAAGCTCTAGAAACGCCACTGAGAGCAAATAATAAGGATTATTTGGTTCTTCTTCTAGCCATGAGAGTAGTTTATTTTGATAGACTTGATTGGTTTTATCAGAAATATAAAGAGACTTGATTTTTTCCCACTTCCGAACTTTCAAAACTGTTTGATATTTTTTTGATGAAATAGATTCCATCAATGCATCAAAATCATTCTGAATAGCAAGAAAAAGTTCTTTTTTTGTTGTTCCCTTTTCTATCCATTGAACAATATCTTTTTCCACCAACATTTTATCATCATTCAACATTGTTAGTTGATAATTCAAATCTTTCCAAAGCATCATTTGATACACATTGGTAAAAATGGGCGTTTCAGAATTGGTAAATTGAACCGTAAAAACAGATGCTACTTGAGCGAGGTCTACTTTTTTAAAAGAAGACAAATGAGAACGATAAATTTCTCGGTACGCTAGCATTTTCTCTTCAACACAGTCTTTTGTCCAATTTTCTTGCTCGACATCTTCACAGGGTTTTCCATCGTGCTTTTTGGGCGCATAACGGATTTTTTTTTTCAATAAATCGAAAGCAAAAAAGCTAATCAAAGCTTGTACTTTTCCCTTTTTAGCAACAATATCTTTATCCAGTAATTCTATGAATTTATAATTAAAAGAACTTGTTTGATCCGTTAATTGAGATTCCAATCTTCGCATGACGATTAAACAACGAGCTTTTTCGGCAAAATCATCACTTTTAATATCTTTATAGTAGGATTTACAAGCCTTTAAAGCCGTTTTGGGCTTATCTTGCTTTTGAATCAGCTGTTCTATTTCTTGCCATTTTTTCATACGTTCTTTATTGTGTTGTGCTTGCATGGTAATTCCCATAAACACACTCAAAATGATAAGGAATAATTTTCCTAATTTTTGAATTTTCATAATTCCAATTTTTCTGGTAGATAAATTTACAATATTGATGCCGAAAAAAGATAAAAGACCTTTAATAAGCAAACCAACGAAAAACAAATAAAGCTCCTTTCAAAAGGATACAACACTTTGTTTTCATAATTTGAATAGCGAATATTTTCAGTTTCCTTTTCGAGGTGTCTACCACTGTAATAATCTCTAATACCATTTATGGTGTTAATTTACCCAAATGCAAAAGCCCCCTTTGAATAGCTTGTCCCGATTTTTCGGGAGGGAAAGGGGAATGTTCCACTACGATAGCACTCCAAAAAAGAAACTAAAATCTATGGGTAAATTAGCACCATAAATGGTATCGCTCACTTCTTTCCCTTTCTAATCATCCAATAATAAAAATACAGGGCTTTTTATGAAAGTCTGGAAGGGCGGTTTTTTTCCAATCTTGAACAGATTGTGTTTTTATAAATTCGTCAGTTAAAGTAAGATGATAAGCGATACACAATTGGGTCTTTGGATTCAAATGATTGAGTAATTCTTGAAACAACTGTTTATTTCTATAAGGTGTTTCAATAAAAGATTGACTTTGTCCCTTTTTAGCTAGATTTTCAAAAAATTGTATTTGTTTTTTTCTGTCTATTTTATCTATTGGGAGATAACCATTAAATGCGAAGCTTTGTCCATTTAGACCACTTGCCATTTGAGCCAAAAGAATAGATGAAGGTCCCACAAAAGGAGTCACTCGGATATGGTTTTGATGTGCTAATTTCACAATATCTGCACCGGGGTCTGCCACACCTGGGCAACCTGCATCTGAGAGTAAACCTATATCTATTCCCTTCAAAAGTGGATTTATAAAACTTGAAATATCTGCTGGATCTGTGTGTTTATTAAGCTCAAAAATAACCAAGTCAGATTGCGGTGTTTTAATACCTACAGACTTCAAAAAAGCTCGTGCTGGTTTGCTATGTTCTACCACAAAATGATCGAGTTCTTGAATTTTTTGTTGCACCTCTTCAGGAATGGTTTTGTTCAAATTTGAATCACCCAGTGTATTGGGAATTAGGTATAAGGTTCCTTTGTTCATCTGTTTAAATTCTGTTTTCTAATCGTGCTTTTGCTCCTGTTTTATAATCTACAAAATCTTGTTTCAAATATTGGAAATGGGCAGTAATTGCGATCATTCCAGCATTATCTGTACAATATTCAAATGATGGCATAAAGACATCCCAACCTGCGGTTTTCTCTCTTTTGAGTAATTCTTTTCTAATTGCCGAATTTGCCGAAACTCCCCCTGCAATCGCAATCCTATTAATCCCTGTTTCTTTTACAGCCGTATGTAATTTTTCCAATAAAATCCCTACAATAGTAAACTGAACAGAAGCACAAATATCCTCCAAATGTTTTTTTACAAAATCGGGATCTTTTTTCACTTCCTTTTCTATATTCTGGATAATATTTGTTTTTAATCCGCTAAAGCTAAATTCCAATGCTCCTACTTTCGGTTTAGTAAATTTCATAAACCTAGGATTTCCTTTTTTAGCCAAACGATCAATAACAGGCCCTCCAGGGTACGGTAAATCAAGATACCTTGCAGTTTTATCAAAAGCTTCCCCTACAGCATCGTCAATTGTTTCTCCTAAAATGTGCATATCGTCCACCGCATTCACCTGAATGAGTTGAGTATGACCACCAGAAATGGTTAAGCAAATAAAAGGAAACTCAGGCGAATTTTTCACTCGTTCGTCTTCTATAAAATGTGCCAAAATGTGTCCTTGCATGTGATGAACCCCTATGAGTGGTTTTTCTAAAGCAAAGGCTAAACCTTGAGCAATAGAGGAACCCACCAATAGTGAACCCATTAAACCAGGACCTTTTGTATAGGCTATGGCATCAATTTCTTCGAGTGGTAAATTTGCTTCATTCATGGCTTCCTGCAATACAGGAACCATATTTTGCATATGTGCTCTAGATGCCAATTCTGGAACTACACCGCCATATTTTTCATGCACGGCTTGATTTGCGACAATATTCGATAATATCTTCCTATCTTTGATGATTGAAACAGAAGTATCGTCACAAGATGTTTCTATGGCAAGGATTATGATAGGTTTATTCATGATACAAAAGTAATCACAATCGGATGTTACGGAAAATATTTAAATGGATTTTATGGCTTATTGCAATTATAATATTTTTGAATATTATAGGTTATTTCGCTATTCATAATAGTTCCGTACAAACCTACCTTACCAAAGTTGCCGCAAAATACATCAAAAAAGAGCTCAATATGGATGTAGAAATTGAGCGGGTAGATTTGCGTCCGTTCAATAAAATATTATTGGAAAACTTATTAATATTTGACCATCAAGGAGATACCGTAATTTACTCCAAGAAACTATACACCGAACTTATTAATATTCAAGATTTTGGAGACAAACTCAAACTAAAAAACATTCAGTTTGAAGATGCTTTTGTACAAATGAAAACCCACGAAGGAGATACTTTCTCTGGCTTAGATTGGTTTATCGATCAAGTAGATGGAGAAAGCAATCCTTTAGATACAAACCCAAGCACTTATATTGTAGATTTAAAGCAAATTTCTTTTAAAAATTCCCGATTTAACGTAGTAGATACTGGCTTATTTATTGGTTTTGATATCAAAAATCTAGATATCAAAAATCTGTCTTGGCAAAATGACTCACTCTTCATTGATATCAAACCATCAAAAGTGAATATTGATGATTTATTGAATATCGAAAGTATTGAAGGTCAATATACATTACTTGGAGTAGAAGAAATGCGTGCAGAGAATTTTTCTATTGCACTAGCTCATTCAAAATTTGATGGAAATGCCCGCATAAAATTCCATGATGATCAAATGGATTGGTTTCACAAAAAAACACAATACACCTGTGATATCAATGAATTAGTTTATGATAAAACCGATATTAATTATGCTTTAATAAACGAGGTAATTCCTAATTTCCCCATCAAGCTTCGTGGAAACTTGAAAGGAACTCCTAAAAAAATGAATTTTAAAAATATTCAATTTACCTCCAATAAATCTTTTGGTACGCTTGAAGGAAAAATAAAATACCTTTTTAATCCAGAAAAAATTCATTTGGACCTAGATTTTAAAAAACTCGAAGCTGATGCACAGGTAGTTAATTTCTATTTTCAAGACAGCCCAGAAATCCAAAAACAGTTACAACCATTATTCCCAATAAAATATCAAGGAAAATATAAAGGAAACTTTGACCTTAACGAATCTAAAGGTAATTTCAGTACTGCTATTGGTGATTTATCTACCGACTTACAAATCCTTATTGATCCAGATAAAAACAATGCCTTGTACTTTGCTCAATTAGATTTTAAGAATTTTCAACTCGATGCTCTTTTTCCAGAAAACGAATTAGGAAAAACATCGGCATTTTTTGATATTAAAGGTGAAGGGTTACAACACAAAGACCTCAAAATAAATATCCAATCTACTATACAGGAATTCCCTTTTAAAAACTACCCATATAAAGGAATTAACCTAGAAGGGAAAATATCTTATAATCATTATGAAGGAAAACTCAACCTTATAGACAGCAATTTAACACTGGATTTCAATGGATTAATTGATTTAAACAAGGGTAAAGAACAATTTAATTTTAATGCAGACATCAGAAATGCAAAACTCAATCGGTTAAAACTAACGGAGTCTCCAAACATCCTTTCTACCCACGTAAGAGCAAATGTAAAAGGGTATGATCTTGATAAATCTGCTGGAGAAGTCACCATTTCGAACACAAAATACACAAATCAGATAGGGTCCTATTCTTTAGACTCTATATTAATTTCCAATGAAATAGATAGTTTACAAAATCGAACTTTAAAAATGCAATCTGAGATTTTGGATTTCGATATGAACGGAAACTTTGAACTCGGAAATATCTACACTGAATTATTGCAGAAACTTCAGCCGTATCTAGATTTTGGTTTAACCACTTCAGATACCCTAATTTCAGATCAAAAATACCAATTAGCCCTAACATTAAAAGACGCTTCATTTATTGACAAATTGATTCTTCCTAATACTTTTTTAAGTAAAAACACCAAACTAAATATTCATAAAGAAGGAACGGAATTACCAATAATGGACATTCACTCCAAATATCTCATTTTTGGAAAAAACCTTATCAACGACATTTCAATAAAGAATGTTTTTAATCAAGATACTTTATCCTTTGAAATTAGTTCAGAAGGAATAGATATTGGACAAGAATCTGTGATTATTGATGGGATTCGAGCAAAATTTGACGCAAAACAAAATCAAATACTTTCTAATGCCACTTGGGAGGCTCTTTATGACTCTACAAACTATAGTGGAAATATGAATATTTCGGGAAATATTGATACTAATGGTAATTTTTTCGGAAAAGTATTGGCAAATTCATATCTATACATGATTGATAAAAAATGGCGTATAGATTCTACAAACAGTATTACCTACGACACAGGAAAGCTACAGGTTACCAATCTGTTCTTTAAACATGGAAAACAAGAATTGGAAATCAACTCAAGGATGGATTTTGACAGAGAAAACCAACTTGCATTAGAAATCGAAAATTTTGATTTAGACAATATTAATCCCTATTTAGAAAATTTATCTACCGATTTAAAAGGAAGAATATTTGGAACAGTTGTCGTAGATGATCTTCTTGATAAAATAAAAATACGAAACTCCATAATCGTTGACTCACTAAGCGTAAACAACCTGTGGCTAGGTGATTTAATATTCGAAAACAAAAAAAGTCAGACTTCTGGACGCCTAGAGTATATCATTGATTTAGAAAAATCGAATTATAAAATTATCAGTGCCAATGCGAGCTACGCACCAGAGCAAGGCTTCTCGAGTATGGAACTTAACGCAGATATCAAAAAACTGCGTGTAGATTTTCTCAATCCCTATCTGGAACCCTACCTAGATCAAATGAGAGGAAGAATAGATGGAAATTTACAAATTGTAAATGGAAAAACACTTGGCTATGTTTCACCACTCAAAGTTACCTTTCAAGTTCCTTTGGCAGGAACTAGATTTTCAATTGACGGAAGACCGAAAATAAAACTCGATGATTCTCAAATAAACATTAATAATTTAAAACTAAATGTAGAAAGAATCCTTGCAAAAGAAGAAGGAAATCAGAAGAAAGACTTCGGAAATACCTTTATTAGCGGAACCGTATTTCATGATAATTTTGAAAATTTCACGTACAATTTAAATGCCAATTTTGATAAATTTTTAGGACTTGCCACTACCAAAAAAGATAATGATATTTTCTTTGGAGACGCTGTAGTATCTGGAAAAATGAAAATGACAGGACAAGGTGCCAGTCCATATATAAAAGTAGATGTGGAATCTCAAGAAGGAACAGATATTTCTATTCACACCACAGACGATAATGAGATCGAGCAAACTTCTTTTATCACCTTTACCCAAAAACCTAAAGAGAAGGAAAAAGAAGAAAACATTCTGCTTAAAACCATTAGAAAAGAAATGTCAGATGAAGAAGGTGGTTTTAAAGTTGATTTAATCATGAAAGTAAAACCCTCTTCTATTGTCCGTTTTGCTATGGATGAATCCATAGTGGTCAGTAAAGGTTTTGGAGACATGAGACTCAATCTCTTTTCTGATATGAGCTTTGATCTTTATGGAAGTTATGAAGTTGATGAAGCCGATTTTTTCTATGCTTTTACGGATAATTTAATTACCAAAAAATTCAAAATTGAAAAAGGGGGAAAAATTACTTGGAATGGTGATGTTTTTAAAGGGCAAATGAGCAATATCAATGCGCTTTACGAAACGGATTTAAATCTGAAAAATTTAGGAGAAGAAGATGAGGAATCTAAAACGGTTCAAGCAACCATCAAACTGGGAGGAGAATTGATGAAACCTGAAGTGAAATTTGGAATAGCCATTCCCGAAGCCTCAGACAAAGCCAAAGCGAGTCTCAATGAAATGACCAATACAGAAGATAAACTCGCCAAACAATTTATATCGCTCCTACTGTTGAATTCTTTCTTTGTAAACAACCAAGGAATTAATATAGAGGACAGATTAGGAAATACACTAGTTTCCTCAGGTTTTGGCTTGTTGACTTCCAATATTAACCAGTGGTTAGATAATAATATTGCCAATTTTGATGTGGAAGTAAAAATTAACCCAGGAACAGGTGCCGAGCTAGAATTACAAGAAATAGAACTCATTCTAAAAAAGAGTTTCCTCAACAATAGATTAAGAATTAACGGAAACCTAGGAACTCCCTTAGGACAACAAGATAATTCCGACTTAAAAGGTGATGTAAATATTGAATATGATCTTCAAAAAGATGGAAAGCTCAAACTAAGAGTTTTCAATAAATCATTTGAGGCAGAAGCATCTAATAAAACAGAATACCGACAAGGTATTGGTTTATTTTACCGCTTTGATTTCGACAGAATTTTTTAGTTTTTTATGATACACAATACGCCATTAGCAGAAAGACTTCGACCTCAAAAAATTGAAGAATATATAGGACAAGACCACCTTTTGGGAACTGATGGAACACTTTCCATTATTTTAAAAAGTCCACACCTTCCCTCAATGATCCTTTGGGGACCTCCAGGGGTAGGGAAAACAACACTTGCCAAGCTAATTGCAAAAGAGACGAATAGAAAAATACATATATTATCAGCCGTTCAAGCTGGAGTAAAAGAAGTAAGAGAAGTGCTCTCTAGAGCTGCAGAAAGGAATTTTTTTTCAGCAGAAAAACCTATTTTATTTATTGATGAGATTCATCGTTTTTCTAAGTCACAACAAGACTCTTTATTGAACTCCGTAGAAAAAGGTGACGTGATTCTTATAGGAGCAACTACAGAAAATCCTTCCTTTGAGGTTATTTCCGCTCTTCTATCACGCTGCCAAGTATATACTTTAAAAAATCATTCTAAAAAAGATCTCGAAAAAATTGTTAACAGAGCCATTGAGCAAGATGAATTTTTATCCAAAAAAAATATTGAAATAGAATCCTTAGAGTATCTACTTCAAGTATCTGGTGGAGATGCTCGAAAATTACTAAATGCTCTTGAAATAGTTGCGAGCTCCTTTCCTAACGAGGTAATTATTAACAATGATAATTGCCAGAAAATTCTTAAAAAAAATCTAGCTTCTTATGATAAGAATGGAGAGATGCATTATGACATCATTTCGGCGTTTATTAAATCTATTAGAGGCTCAGATCCCAATGCAACTATCTATTGGCTTGCCCAAATGATTGCAGGTGGTGAAGATGTGAAATTTATTGCTCGAAGACTCTTAATTTCTGCTTCAGAAGATATTGGAAATGCAAATCCTACAGCTTTAGTAATTGCAAACAACACCTTTCAGGCAGTAGAAAAAGTGGGTTACCCCGAAGCGAGGATCATCCTTTCTCAATGTGCTATCTATCTTGCAAACTCCCCAAAAAGTAATGCCTCCTATTTAGCGATTGATCAAGCTTTAGCTGATATCAAAAGAAACGGACAACTACCTGTTCCACTTCACTTGAGAAATGCACCCACCAAATTGATGAAAGAACTGGATTACGGGAAAGGCTATCAATATTCTCATGATTTCCCCAATAACTTCGTAGCTCAAGATTTTTTACCCGAAGAAATCCGTGGAAAAAAATTCTACGAACCTGGGAATAATCCCAAAGAAAATCAATGGAAACAAATATTACAAAATCGTTGGAAAGGGTTTTATGAGTATTAAAACGTGAAATTTAACTACTCACTCAGCCCTCTTATCAAGGCAATGGTACCTGTAAGAATCTGTTTACCTTCAAAGTATTCTGTTTTATGGCGGAATACGTAGTAGTAATTTCCTTCGGTACAATCTTCTCCTTTGTATCGGCCGTCCCAACCTAAGCTTGTTTGATCTCCTGAATATACGAGAACGCCCCATCGAGAGTAAATTTCATAGGTAAATTCCCCTAATAAATCTTGATTAATAGGATGGGCATAATCATTTCTTCCATCCCAGTTTGGGGTAAATACATTGGGTAAATCTGGGAATTTTGGTGGACATTCGGCTATTTCGATTCCCAAAGAATCTATACAACCGTTGTGATCGATAATATTGGCATAATAAAGACCTACTTCATCCACGATAATAGACGGAGTTGTATCACCTGTATTCCAAATTACTTGCATACTGTCTGTACCATCCAAGATATAAAGTTCATCTCCAAGATCAAACCATTGCTCAGTTTCTGGACATAAGAAAAAAGTATCTCCCGTAATATTAAAATAGTGTTTTGGAAATGCTGAAATTAATATGGTATCAGATATATAACAATCTTCCATAAAAACCTCTACATAATGATAACCACTTTGAAATGAAATAACGGAAGTTTCATGTTCTCCGTCCCAAAGCATTTTGGTATGTGGAATATGACCGAGGTCAAAAGAGACAAAATCATAATAGCAAATGGTGGTATCGTTCCCTAAATCCACATCGGGATCATACTCTACTAATTTTACGGTATCTGTCTTGTACACACAATCTTTATATCTAAATTCCACTGTATAAACTCCTGGAGTATCTGCCACAAAACGGTTTCCAAACTGAGTTTCGTTCCAAAGATAGTATCCATTTACTGGAGGAAGTTCCCACACCATAGAGTCTCCTTCGCATATAAACCTATTTACTCCTAGTTCTACATGAAAAGTATCATAATTGAATACATCAAAAGTCATGGTTTCCCAGCATCCGTTATTGTTTGCTTCAAGCTCATAACTCCCCGGTTGGTTGATATATTTTTGAAGCTGTGGAAGTCCTCCTGTCCATTGGACATAAGTATATTGTTCTATTTCTGGTATCACTAAGGTATCTTGTCCAGAACATAAACCAAAAGTATTGATCTGTGTAATGTTTGGAAAAGGAGTGTGATGCACATAAGTAGTGTCATAAATGGTATCACAAGGGCTATAACTTTTAAACCAGATCATCCCTGTGTCTTCAATTACTTTATTCGCTCCATAAGATCCATCATACCAAATATAATGCTGATTAGGTAATATTGGTAACTGCACTACAACAAACTCATCCTCACATACAGTGGTATCCGAAAATGTAAACTTAGCAGCTTCATAAACATTTACTACAATACTGTCTATTCCACAATCTGTCATGATAAAATAGGTGGTTGTGGTGTCGGGATCTACAGTGATGGAAGTGGAAGTGGAAATCTCCCCTTGCTCAGTATCAGTGGTGTCTAATGTCCATGAAACACCTCCACCATTGATCACAGTAACAGATAAAGTAGCTGAATCCCCTGGACAAATAGTGATATCACCAGAAGTAGTAATACAAGTCGTATCTATTAATTGGATATCATCTAGAAAATATATGGCTTCATTAAAGGCACTTTGAGATAGTGGATTGATTAACTGATTATTTGTTTGGCTGACATTCTTAAAATTCCCAATCACAAGGTGAGAATAATTTGAATCTGAAACAAAAATTCCGCTGATCTTCTCCCAATTATTTTGTTCTAGAATTACGGTATTTTGCTCTGTGAGCACATTGATATTTGACAAATTCTCATAACCTACTGTATTGTAATTTGGCAAAGAAAAAGCACCTCCAAGACAAATATTATCTGTAGCATACTTGGAACTATCAGCAAGAGAGACATAGAATTCATAATAATACTGATGCCCAGAAATTAGATCAGAATTTAACGGAACCTGTAGGTAAGATCTAGAGTTGTAATTAAATACAAACTGGTGACCAAAAGTTTGAATAGCGGCATATTGAGAGCCCGAATGTGGAGTCTGTTGTCCAATATTACTATTATTGTTGGTATAATTCTCACAAGTATTTCCTACTTGTGTTGAAAATATATTTGGAGAAGTTTGATTTCCCGAAACCCAATAATTGTTCGAATTATTAAAAGAGGTAGCATTAGTTATTAAGCCACATGGCAATGGGGATACACCTGCTTGTTCAAAACTAGGATTGGGCACTAAGTTTTGAGCAGCTAAATCATTTACTAAAAAGGCTAAAAATGAAAAAATAAAAAACTTATAAAACATACAAAACAATTATTAAAAGAATAAAGATATACAAGTTAAGGTATTAAGCAAAAAAATAAGTCCTATTTTTTGAAAAAAAAATCTCTTTCCGAAAATTTCATTCCCGCTTCTATTCTCTAAAAAATGATATATTTGCATACAAATTCAGTAAGATAGATTAATCATATTTATCTGAAAGGGAATGAAGTGAAAATCTTCAACTGTACCCGCAGCTGTATTGAGCAAAAAAGCTATTTTATCCATTTACCACTGTAATTTTAATTATGGGAAGGTTTTTAAAATAGAAGCTCTAAGTCAGAAGACCTACTAAATTTTATATCAAATTTTTAAACTTCCGGGAATAGAGGTTGAATATTCTTTTTTAGCTCATAAAAGAATTTTTTCAGACTAATCCAGGAGTTTTTTGTAAAAACGTCAAAAAAACAAAAAAATGACAAACAAAAAACTTTTAGGAGCGTTGGTTTTATTGTTAACCACCAATGCTTTTGCTCAATCACCAATTGCAGTTGATGATTTTGGTACTTTCAAAAATTATGGATTTTGGAACACCAATTTACAATCCTTTGAAACAGATCCTTCACAAAGCTTAACTACAGCCATTAATTTAACGAAAAATGATACGGCCTTTGATCTTTCTACAGTAGAGATTATAGAAGTTGCATCTTTTGGAAATACAGTGCTAGATACCAATGCTGGAAATGCCATTTTAAAATACACAGCGGATCTAAATGCCACACCTTGGACAAGTTCAGATCAATTAAGATACCGTATCTCTAATGCTTCTGGTTCTTTTGACACAGCCATCGTTACAATAGATTGGCATGCGATTCATGCTTATGACGTTTCTTTTGATGATATAACGCTAGACACAAACGGCTACTATAATGGAGCCGATAAAAAAGGAGGATTTTTCTCTGGAATCTCTTCACCATTCTACGATGGTGCATATTTCTACAATAACTACACTGTGAGTAGCTGGGGAGATTATTGGGGCGGTTTTGCCGTTTCTGAAAAAACAGATACCGTAGATGCAACATTCGTAAATCAATATTCTGTGATCACAGGAGCAGCATATAATGGAAATAATTTTGGTGTAATTTATGGAAATGGAACTCGTGTGGATATTCCTGCCAATGAAGGCTTGAATTCTTTGCAAATTACCAACTCTACTTATACCGCAAAAACGATTAAAAACGGGAACGCATTCTCATCGGCTTTTGGAGGAGATGATGGAAACAAAAAAGATTGGTTTGCCATTTCTATTGTAGGTCATGAAATTGACGGAACTCCCATTGATACGCAAAAAGTTTTCTTAGCAGATTACCGTTTTGATGATAACTCACAAGATTATATTCTTTCTGAATGGAAACCTGTACAATTTACGGGGAAACTAAGCACTGAAAGGGTTCATCACTTAACTTTTTTCTTTGAATCTACGGATACTAATAGCTTTGGAATTCTTACTCCTGCTTATGCATGTATTGATCAAATAGCAACCAATTATCATTTTATAGATGTAGAGGAATACGAAAAGCATCAAGTATCTATTTATCCTAATCCTACAACTGGAATATCAACAATAGAAACAACAATAGCAGGAAATAAATTGATCACCGTTTTTGATATCACAGGAAAGAGTCTCAAAAGTTTTCAAACAGAAGATGAGAATATTTCCATTGATTTATCTTATTTTCCAAATGGTGCTTATTATGTAAGGATTCTTGGAAAAGACACTGTTATGAAAACAAAAATTATCAAGCAATAACTGATGCATAAGTTTTTTCTAATTCTTACGATTATCAGTATGAATACCTGGGCTCAACAATTTGCTCCACCAGCAGGGAGCCCAGGATCAACAGCTATTCACAGAGATTCCAATGTAATTATATCATGGTTAAACACTCCTGAGATATCAAGAGGTTGGGTAAATATTTCTGATACTTCTTTAGGCAAAGTAACTTATGGTCAAAATGAAGATGCTAGTGGAATGGCGGATGGCTTAGTCATCAGCTTAGGAGATGGTGGCGAAGCTATTTATACCCTAAACACGCCAATATCCGATGCTTCTGGCTATGATTTTGCTGTTTTTGAAAATGCCTTTGATAGTGTTTTTTTAGAATTAGCAGTCGTTTCTGTAAGTAGTGATGGGATTCACTTTCAAGAATTCCCATCAGTTTCGTTGAGTGATACCGTGGAACAGATTGGTGGATTTGAGCAAATAAATTGCCGCAATATTCATAATCTAGCTGGAAAATATATTGTCAATTTTGGGACTCCTTTTGATTTAAGTACTCTACCCGAGAACACATTCGTAAACACCAATCAAATCAAATACATTAAAATAAAAGATGTAGTAGGAAGCCTGAACAATGAGTTTGTCACAAGAGATTCTCAAGGAAATAAGATCAATGATCCTTTTCCCACTCCTTTTCCTTCAGGGGGATTTGATTTAGATGCTGTTGCTTTACTTAGTATGAGTTTAACCATTCCCGTTTCTCACTTTGAAGCCTATGAAATTCATCAAGGTAGCATAGAGAACAAATCTGACGAATGGCTAGAAATATTTAATCTTTTAGGTAAACGAATTACCCTGATTTCTCCTTATGGAGTATGGCAAAAACCTACTTTTTTATCTTCAAATATTTTTATTATGAAGAGCTCTAGAGGTAAAACAGCTAAAATTCGTTTATGAGATATTGGGTTTTTCTCCTGTTTTCTATATATAGTTTTGCACAAACAGACACTATTCCCACTGTAGATGCAGAGGATTTTGCTTTGGATAAAACAATTGCTTTCTCTATTAAAAAGATTGCTCAAGACAGTTTTAAAGTAGAGAACAGCCTTGCAGATCAGCTCTCAAAATCACTTCCAGTCTATATCCGTAATTATGGACCTGGGAATATTGCCACTCTTAGTTATCGAGGCGCATCCTCTTCTCAGCATCAAGTTTTGTGGAACGGGATTCCTATAAACTCGGTTACTTTAGGACAAACGGATCTCAATAATCTCCAAAGCACTCAACAAGAACAGTTGTATTTTTCATTTGGTGGAAATACAGAAGGAACCTACCCTGGAGCACTTGGTGCAACTATTTCTATGGAAAATCAAGTGGCTTTTATCAAACAATCAAAACTAAGAGTACATCAAGCATTTGCTTCCTTCGAAACTCAAAAAAGTCAGGTGGATTTTACCCAAAGCTCACAGAAAAGATTCTTCACATTAAACTGGAATAGATTTCAATCCAAAAATAATTTCAACTATTATAATCCCTTTTCTAGAAAAATCGAAATAAGAAAACAAGCAGAAAAGGAACACAGAAGTGTTAAAACGAATTTTGCACAAAAAATAGGTAGTAGAGCTATTTTAAAAGTTGGAGCTTGGTATCAAAATACCCATCAAAATATTCCGAGATTTATTACTACTCAAGCAGCTTTAGGGCAATTCTCTAAGGATCAGCAATGGCGTGCTTTCACTTCTTTAAACTGGTTTAAAAATAATTGGAAATCCAAAATTCAAATTTCAACACAAAATCAAGAATATAACTTTGTTGATTCTGCAATAAATACTTTAGGATCACCTCTACTGATTCATCAACATTTTGGTCAGCTTGTATTTCAAAGGAAAACCGAACATTGGGAAATTTCATTGGACAATCAATACAGTTTTAATAAAGTACAAACACCGAATTTTAAAGAAAATAAAGCATTTCACTTTCTATTTTCTAAACTAAGAATAGCCTGGCACTACAAAAAAAATAGTATCGAAATAGGAAGCACTCCGCAATATCGATCTGATTTTATAACAAAAATGGACTATTACGCTTCTATCAGAAGGGAATCTAATGATTGGGATTATTTTATCCGTTGGGGAAACAATCATAGATTCCCAACTGCAAATGATCTTTATTGGAACTCGGCAGGAAACAAACTCCTTAAACCAGAAAAAAATCAACAATTTGAAGGAGGCGTAAAAAAAATTCATAAAAATTATGAATGCACCGCTGAGGTTTATCATAATACAATCCAAAACAGAATTATATGGAAACCGAATACGTCAAATGTTTGGAAACCCATAAATATAAATCAATCACAATCTTATGGAATAGAGATCAATAACAAACTTCGTCATACAGTTTCTACCATTGCCATAGAACACCAGTTAGGATTTTCTTTTAGCAGAAATATTGAACTCACGCATCAAAAGGATTTACCTTACTTACCCTCAAAACAACTACAATATCAAGCAATTGCACTATATAGAAATCAAATTTTTAGAGTTTCTAGTCAATGGGTTGATCGAGTATTCACCAATGAAGACAATAGTATCTATTTACCGAATTATTGGATTTTAAATTTCTCTTGGAACAAAAAAATAAAGATCTCTTCCAATCAAAATTTGTCATTGGGTGTAGTCCTTAGTAATGTATTCAACAACGACTACCAAATCGTATCTAATGCACCTATGCCAAGAAGAAATTTTGAAATTAACATGACATTGTTTTTATAAATTCCATGGTGTTATAATACATTTATTGATTTTATCTGCAACATTCACATATATCTATTGATACAATCCTGTAAATCTAGTCTCAATTCATCGTCATTTTACCATAATTGAATTGAAAAAAACATAAAATTGATTAAACTTAAACTATCAAAAATCACAACTCAACGTTTACAACTGTTGTTTGACGAAATATTCCATAAAAAAAACAGATATGGACTTACGCTAAAAAAATATTATTGTAATTTTGGTACGACAATTGTGTTGAGCAAAGAATAAAAATTTTAAATCAACTAATCACAGTTATGAAAAAGAGAACACTAGTTGGAGCAGCTTTATTGTTAGCTTCATTTTCAGTAAACGCTCAGGATACGAGACATGGTTTTTTTGATGATTGGTCTATTGGACTTTCATTAAACAACTACATCATGCGTGGAGATGTTAATGGATTACATTCTATTGACCACACCGTAAATGGAGCAGAAGTAGATTACCTTTTCGAAGATGCTTTCAATCTTGGATTTGGTGCACGTTTAGCAAAACAACTTTCACCAGTATTTGATCTTGGTCTTGAGTATAACGGAGCAAAATCAAACGGAGTTGGACTTTATGACAATGGTTCTAAAGTAGTTTCTTCTGAAGTAGAATTTTCAAACTTAAATCTTACTTCACGCTTTAGCTTAACACGCTTAGCAGAGCACCAAGGAAGACAACCTAAAGTAAACTTCTACTTAGAGGCTGGACTTGGACGTTTTTGGAGAACTGCTGAAGTTTATCGTGGACTAAAAGATGGAGACGATAGATTAGAATCAAATACAGAAAAAATCGAAGAAGAAGGAATTTGGACAGTTCCTGTAGGTCTTGGAATCGAATTCAAGTTGGGAAGAAGAGTAGCTTTAGGACTTTCTTCAAAAGCTCAATTGATGAGATACGATAAATTTGACGGACTTGCTGGAGCAAATGATTTCTTGATCAACAATAGCCTTTGGTTAAACTTTGATCTTGCTTCTAAAAACGGACACAAGTGGAACAACTCTTTCGCTTCTATGAACGAAGGAATCCTTAAAAACAAAGAAGATATTGCTAAACTAAACAGCAATATGAACAACTTGAATGACCGAGTAGGAAAAGTTGAATCAGCGTTATCAAACAAGGTTGATAAAAAAGCTTGGAAAGATAGTGATGGTGACGGAGTTCACAATGACGATGATAAAGAAGCAAACACACCAAAAGGAACTTTGGTAAACTTCCAAGGAATCTCAATTGAGAAAGTATTAGGAAACAAAGGAAATGCAAAACCTGCATTTACTCCAGTTTACTTTAGCTCTGGAAGACATAATGTAAAAAGAGATCAACAATATGCTCTTGCAAACATTGCACTTCACCTTCAAAACAACCCAAGCCAAAAGGTTACTTTGGTAGGTTATGCTGATAAAAGAGGATCTAGCCAAGTAAATATGGAGATCTCAAGAAAGAGAACCGAATCTGTTAAGAAGCAATTAGTTAACCTTTATGGTATCGATGCTTCAAGAATCTCTACAGAGAACAAAGGAGAGTCAATTCTTCTATCTAAACTTGATAGAGTGAACAGAAGAGTAGATTTCGTATTGAGATAATCTTTTTAGATAAAACTCACAAACAAAACACCTTAGTATAATTTACTAAGGTGTTTTTTTGTCAAATAAACTTGTGCATTAAAATTAAATTATTAATTTGTGCATAACAAAACAACAGGAGGAATTCGAAAATCCTTAAAAAGAGTAGAACATATTTTAATTAATCTCAAAAAAAATGGAGTGGTATTTAAAAGTCGTAAAAGATAATTATGCAAATTTTCAAGGAAGAGCAAGAAGAAAAGAATATTGGATGTTTATTCTTTTTAATTTTCTTATTTCAGTAGGACTTTCTATCATTGAAAACATTCTTGGATTAGCAAGCTCTACAGGAACAGGAATGATTTCTTCACTGTATTCTATTGCGGTGTTGGTTCCTAGTATTGCAGTTGCCATAAGAAGGTTACACGATACAGGAAAAAGTGGATGGAACCTACTTTGGTTTTTACTTCCTGTCATTGGATGGATCATTCTTATTGTATACTACGTAAAAGAAGGAGATCAAGGATCAAACGAATACGGAGCAGATCCAAAAGGAAATGAAATTGACGAAATAGGACGTTAATTTTTTATTGGATAATTAACGAGTATAATTTAAAAAGGTTTGGTTATTTTTTAAAAAATAACCAAACCTTTTTTCTAAAAACAAAACTTAAATTTTATGGCAAGTATAGGAATACTGGTATTCATCATTTTGTACTTTGGCTTCATAGCCTTTTTTCTTTTTGTACAGTATCGCATCTACCAAAAAATGGGTAGAAAAGGATGGGAAGGTATTATTCCCATTTATAGTTTGGTTGTCCTTTTAGAGCTTATAAAAAAGCCCACTTATTGGGTTGCCTTTATGTTTATTCCCTTAGTGAATATTTATTTTGCAGTTGTAATCATCAACGAGCAAATGAAAGGTTTTGGAAAAGACAGCACTTGGACGGTACTTTATTTCTTTTTCAGTCCAATTGTGGCTCCAATTATCGCTTTTAGCAATGATATTCAATGGATCGGGTTTGAAGAAGATCGTATTGAAGAGATTGACCAGATTGGACAATAAAAGAACTCTTTAATAAAAAAAGATTCCTCTTTATTACCCCTTATATGGCCTGTCCCGATTTTTCGGGACTTATAACAGAGCGTAAATTAACACCCTCAATGGGATTAAAGGTGCTCTTTGATTCATATAAGTTAACATCAAAAAAGACATAAATCATGCCAACCAATATTTCGATAAAGGTTGGCGTTTTTTTATTATGTATTTTTGTAAACAAAGAAATATAATTTATGAGAATTATTCGAGGAAAATATCGAAACAAAAGACTGATAGCTCCGTCAAATTTACCGGTTCGCCCTACGACAGATATGGCAAAGGAAGCTTTGTTCAATATCTTGGACAATTATGTCTATTTTGAAGACATTTCTGTACTTGATTTATACGCGGGAACAGGAAATATCAGTTATGAATTTGCCTCAAGAGACACACAGAGAATTGACGCTGTAGAAGCTCATTCAAAATGTGTCTATTTTATAAGAAAAACGAGTACAGAATTAGGTTTTGAAGAGCAAATAAATGCGGTTCACAGTAAAGTGGAAGCGTTCCTTAAAAAAACAAATCAAAAATATGACATTGTTTTTGCAGATCCACCTTATGAATCTTCAGAATATGAAGGGTTATATGACTGGGTTATGGAAGCCGATATTCTCAATGAAAATGGTTTTTTAGTTATAGAACACTCACGAGATACTAATTATGATGATAAACCCTATTTTCTGGATCGTAGAAAATATGGAAATGTACATTTTAGTATTTTCAAAAAAACGACTGATCAATAGTTTGTATGGAAAATCATCTTGTGCATTGGGAATGCAAAAAATTTGATGAAATAAGCACCGCAGAATTATATCAAATCTTACAACTAAGAACCGAAGTTTTTGTATGCGAGCAAGACTGTGTCTATCAAGATATGGATGGGCAAGACCAAAAAAGCATGCATCTTTTTGCTACAAAAAACAAAGAAATTATCGCTTATGCAAGATTACTTCCTTATGTGGATAAGTATCAATGCTCAGCAATAGGAAGAGTGGTTGTTAAAGATGCTGAAAGAAAAAATAATTATGGGCGTATTTTAATGATTTTAGCTATAGAGGTTATTCACAACACTTTTAAACACCCATCCATTAGAATCAGTGCTCAAACTTATTTGACCCATTTTTATCAGTCTCTAGGATTCCTTATAGAAGGAGAAGAGTATCTTGAAGATAATCTACCACATATTCAAATGTATTTGTCAGATGGAAAGTAAAATAAAAATATGGCTAAAAGCTGCCCGATTAAGAACACTACCTCTTGCCTTTGCTACCATTTTTTTAGGTTCGATGCTAGCAATGTTCTTGGGGAAATTCAATTGGAATTTATCTCTTCTTGCTTTTCTAACAACGCTTTTTTTACAAGTTTTATCAAATTTTGCAAATGACTATGGCGATACCCAGCATGGAGCAGATCATCAAGACCGAAAAGGACCTAAAAGAGCCGTTCAACAGGGTTTGATTACCGCCAAAGAAATGTATAATGCAATGTGGATATTTGGAGTACTCTCTGCCCTATCAGGACTCCTATTAATTCATCTAAGCTTTCCTTTTCTATCTTGGTCTTACGGAATCTTTGTATGCCTACTTTCTATAGCCGTTTGGGCATCTATCACCTATACTTCTGGGAAAAACCCTTATGGTTATCAAGCATTTGGAGATCTTTCCGTTTTTATTTTTTTCGGAGTTTTTGGAGTTGCACTCAGCGCTTTTATCCATCTAAATTACTGGGATTGGTCCTTACTTCTTCCTGCATCTGCTGTGGGATTATTATCCACTGCTGTGCTAAACTTAAACAATATGAGAGATGCCGACTCTGATGCACAAGCTGGAAAAAATACTTTAGCAATTATTTTAGGAAAAAGAAACGCAAAGTATTATCAACTTTTCTTACTTTTTTCACCTTATTTACTCACCACTACTTTTGTTTTTGCATTTACCACGAATAGCTGGACTTCTTGGCTATTTCTACTTACATTACCACTCATATTCAAACAAGCCAAAGAGATCGTTATCATTCAAGAATTATCGGCTTATGACAAGTGGCTAAAACCCACGGCTATTACTACCCTTATTTTTTGTATCTTGCTAGGTGTTGGGCTTAATATTGCCCTATGATTCATTAAAAGTGTATGACAAAAAAAGAATGTCTTCAAGAACTCCAAATAAAAGAAGGAGCCAGCGAAAAAGAAATTAAAAAAGCTTATAGAAAATTAGCCATGATTTGGCATCCTGATAGAAATGCTAGTGCGGATGCTCAAGAACGTTTTATGAAAATAAACGAGGCTTATGATAGACTTTTAAGCAATGATTTTAAAGAAATCAATTGGGAGCAAATAATAACCGAAACTCCCAGAGAAGCTGAAATAAACAAAAGAAGACGCTTCGCAAGAGAGCAAATACGAAGAAAAAAAGAAGCTTATCGTAATTCTAAAGAATATAAACTAGAACTTGCTTATGGAGTTCTTGCAGATAATTTTATTACTGTTATCATGGTTCTCTTAGCTATTGTAACAGCACCGCTCATCTTCCCTCCCATAGTCATTGGATACCTCTTACACAGAGATTACAAAGAAGATAAAAGTGGTTTTTTTAATTTCAAAGCCATGTACGCTGCTTATCGTTTCCTTGCACAAGAAACTCATTTTGAATACATCACTTTTGGTATTTTTAATCTCTTTTTATCTTTATGGATGATTCCAAGAGCATTCCTACCTTTTTATTTACTCGCCAGTCTTTTTATCATTCCTCCTTTAATTTCTTTATTTTTTTGGTGGAAAAAGAAATCTCAATGGATGTTTATTAGTTCCATGCTTATTCCTTTTGGGTTTAACTCCATTTTACTACTCAATTATCTTTTTGCCACACCCACAATAGAAGAACATCATCACTATAACAATAATTCTGTTTTATTAGAATTTCATGATAGAAAATATCAAGATCAACCCCATATTCGTTTTTACTTTAAAGAAACAGGATCTTTTAGCCATATTGCTTGGACACGCTACGAGGGACCCTTTGGCTGGGATGTCTTAAAAGATGTTTGGTTATATCGTTAAAAAAGAATCAAGTATCTATTATGGTACTTGATAAATCTCAAGACTTTCTATAAATTGGCTTAAATTAAATATCATAATGAAACAAATTCTATTTACCTTATTCGTATTTCTAAATTATTACTCATTTGCACAAAGGCATTACCTTCCTCATGGTGGTGTTTTCACCCCAAAGGGCGACATACATTCCTTAATTATCTTTGTTGGATTCAATGACTCTTATACAGAAAATGGAATTCAAAAACCTTATAATCATATCCATTATAAAAATTGGGATATAAAAAACGGTCAAGAACTCCCCTTTTTTGTAGATCCTGAAAATGGAAACATCAATTTACTCAACGAATTTCCAGAAGAAATAAAATTTAACGAACTCGATAATCTCAGCTCCTACTACTACACCATGTCTTTAGGGAAATTTAGATTCACAGCCGAAACACTTCGAGATCAGCAAACAGGAAAACCTATAAGAATTGATATTCCCAATAACCGACTCAGTTCTATCAATCAAATGAATCATGCCGTGATGGACTCTGTGTATAGAAAATTTCCAAATATGGATTGGTCTCGGTTTGATAAAAGAACGAATTTCCCACAATATCTCTCAGACAATAGTGTCTCTAAACCCGATGGCAAACCTGATTATATCATCTTTATTTATCGAAATAATCCTGCAACAATTGCCAAAACAAACAAAAGAATGCTGGGATGGGGAGGCGGAATAGCAACGTCTTTTCTACATGGAAAAAAAATAGGAAATCTTCAACTAGACAACGCTGGCTATACATGTAGTGACGAATCATCTGGAAGTAAAAGGAAATTTATGTCTATGTTTCTTCACGAAGTAGGACATAAACTTTTTAAAGGCGTACACTATAATGGTGCAAACGGAAGTATTGGTAAATATTTTTTTGCTCCTAATGGCGCTTATGGAATGATGAACTCATTAAACTGGATGAACATGAGTGCCAATGGCTATGAACGCTGGGTAACAGGGTGGTTGGATATTGATAAAAACTACCCCGAAAAAAATATTTCCATGGAAATTAAACAAAAATCCGATACCTTCATTCTAAGAGATTTTGTGACTACGGGAGATCTTATTAGACTTCCTATTCCTGGTAAAAAAAATCAATTTGTATGGATCGAAAATCATTTAAATCATTCTCCTTTTGAGATAGGGCAATTCACAGAAAAAACGCCCAATATAACAGGTGAAAAAGTTCCACCATTAGATGCGGGTTGCTATGTGTATGTAGAGGGAATGAGCAAAGACCGACACGCTTTACCTTCCTATGGAAATAACCATCATACCAATGCTTTTTATATGCTTCACCCTAGAGGAAATAAAGATTATTTTGTGGATGAAAAATTTGAAAGAAGCTGGAATTATTATTGGTATAACCCCGTATTTACCTTTAAAGAAGGAAAAGATAATCCGCTTGCAGGACACAATCCTTTTATGAGATTTATTGGAGATTTTCCAGAAAAATTTGATAAAAATCGTAAGCCAAATGGAGCGATTACCTTTCGTCATAATTCTCATAGAGGAAAACTTGAGAGTGTTCCTTTTATTAAGGAAAAAAGTGGGGATCAATCTCTGTACACTTTTTACACTTTCGGTGGTAGAAATACCGAAGGTTCTTCCCTGGGGTTAAGAAACTCTTTTTTTCAAGATCAAGATGAAATTTCTATGTCTGGTATTGTACCAATAACAAG
This sequence comes from Flavobacteriales bacterium, assembly GCA_025210805.1. Lineage (NCBI taxonomy): Bacteria > Pseudomonadati > Bacteroidota > Flavobacteriia > Flavobacteriales > Flavobacteriales bacterium. The sequence goes on along the minus strand of JAOAQX010000005.1, from coordinate 183,789 downwards.
TTTGAGACTTCCTCAACATGCCAAAACCTATAATTTTGAAGTAAATGGAATGAATATTTCCTTTAAAGAGAAAACAGGTGGCGAAATGCAAGTTATTGTACGGTATGATGATTTTGAAATCCGAAAGAATAAACGATGGTGTGGTTCTATTTTAGTTCCAAAAAATCATCTAAACACAAAAGAACCAAGTCTCATACTTAAAAAAGGAAAAAAGATTTTCTTAGAAAAATCGCTCACTCCTACCACTTATATCAAACAAAATGATGGATCCTTTTCTCCCAAAACAATAATGAATATCACGGGTAATGTAGTTTTAGAAAACAGAGCCAAAATAATTTTAAGAGATAGCAGTCAATTATTTATTGATAGAAAAGCTCAAATAGATTTTGGCTGTGGTTCAAAAATTATTGTGGAAAAAGGCTCTAAATTAATTATTGAAGAAGGGGCGAATTTGCTAAATATTAAACCAAAAAGTATCAAAAGACTTTAATGAAGATATATAACTTTGTCTTTGAAAGGTTTTACTTTTTCTTCAGACTATTAGTGCATCATATCGATTGCTTATCACATTAGCCTCACATTGTTTATCGAATTTCAATAGGTTATTGATAGAAAGCGCATCGGTAACTAACACCTGAAACGGTATAAAGTGCATTTATGATTAAGTTTTCTACAAAAACCAATTTTCGAATTGTGGCGTTCACCCAATTTTTTATTGTAAAAATTGGGCGTTTTTTCTCTAAAACACCTTACCACCTTAGCTGCAAACGACAAGGAATTAAGTGGACACTAGACCTCAACGAGGTAATTGATTTTATGATCTATTTTATGGGTTCTTTTGATAAAGAAAGTATCAATCAATCTAAAAAAAACATCAAGCCTACAGATGTCATTTTGGATATTGGTGCCAATATGGGTTCTTATGCCTTACCTCTTTCTAAAAACCTTAACGGACAAGGTAAAATATACGCTTTTGAACCTAGTGAACATATTTTTAAAAAACTGCAAAAAAATATCGATAATAATCCACATTTAAAATCGAAAATAGTTCCAATTCAAGCTTTCATTCAAGATTTTTCTATGGAGACACCAAAAGAAGTGTATGCCTCATGGAATATGGAAAACAAAATTGAAAGACACGAAAAACATCAAGGAGTGATAACTCCCACTTCAAAAGCTATCTCCATGAGTATCGATCAATTTGTGGAAAAAGAACAACTAAAACAATTAAACTTTATCAAAATTGATGTGGATGGTTATGAAAAACAAGTTCTTTGGGGCGCTCAAAAAACTCTAGAAAATTGGAAACCAAAAATATTTTTGGAACTCTGTCCATATATTCTAGAAGAGCATCATACTTCCGTAGAAGAGCTATTAACTTTTCTTCAAAACTTTGGATATGAATTTCATTCTAGCAATCTCAAAAAGAAATTCGAAAACATTCAACAAATAGAAAAGCAAATTCCTAAAATGGGGACCATCAATATTTTTGCTTTGAGTAAATAAACCATTTCTCTTCAGAAAACACACAAACCTAAAGTTTTTCCTACCTTAGCTGAAATCGATGACATGACAGCAACAGAAATTGTAAATAAAATGATGGAAAACGATGCTTTTAGCCAATGGCTGGGCATCCAAGTGGAAGAGATAAAACCTGGTTTTGCAAAACTTAGTATGACCACCCGTCAAGAAATGACCAACGGTTTTGGAATCATACATGGCGGAATTTCTTATGCCCTTGCCGATAGTTGCTTGGCTTTTGCTGCTAATGGTCATGGGATCCAATCTGTTTCTATTGAAACCTCCATCTCTCATACTAAACCTATTAAGCCACAAGAAAAAATTACGGCAAAAGCCCTCCAAAAAAACCTCACAAAACGCATTGGTATCTACGAAATTATCATCCAAAATGAAAAAGAAGAAACCGTTGCACTTTTTAAAGGGACTGTTTATCGTACTGGGAAGGAGTGGGAATAGTTTTGTATTAAGGCTACTCACGAAAAAATAAGGACAAGCGCTGCAATTTAATCCCACTTCGAAAGGGAGAAGGGGGATATTGCATACTGTTTCATAATCGAATTACTTTTCTTTTTATAGTTTCTTTTTCGGGGTGTTTGCGTTGTGTTATCCAATTGCAAACGAAATTAGCTTACTCACTTTGTTTTGCTTGATGTCCATGAGTAAACTAATACAAGAAACGGTAAAACTAAAAATCAAGAGTCAACCCCAGCATGATAAAATAATTTTGCAAATGGCCATTTCCATATTTATTCACCTTTGAAAAACCATAAGAATAACGCACAAATAAATTATATTCATGATCCAGTTTTATTCCAACACCTGCGTTTCCAGAGATATCCAATTTATCAAATAACTCTGAGATATCTTGACTATCGTAGTCCTTTGCTCCTATTTCTGCAAAAAGAAGATACCCTACTTGTGGACCCAACTCAAGATAAACAGACCGTGTTAAATAATACTGAATCATAACAGGAACTTGGAAATACCCAAAATTAATATTGGCATTGACACCATTAACATTGTCACCAAATCCTTGAAAAGCCAAATTGAGTCCTGACTTTAGATACACTTTCTGTTTTAAAGCACCTTTTATCGTAATACCTGATAAGATTCCGACTTTAGGTTTTAAACTTGCTACACCTCTAACACCTGCTGCTCCTACTGCTACATCTATCCCAAATGTAACCGATTTTTTTGCTGGATAGCCATTCTGAGCGTATGTATCTAACATTCCCACAAAAAGAATGAGTATTAGCTTAAATATATTCTTCATAGATTTTATTTATGTCTTTGATATTCTTGAAATAACCAAATTAAATATCCAAAAGTTTAATCAATTTTGAGAATCTAAGATGGTTCTTTATATAAATGGTATTCAAGAGCTAAAATAATAAAATAGAATGAGAAATATCCTCTTAAAAAAAGAAAAAGATTCTCTGCCCATATCCTTATTTAAATATTATTCCAAGAAACGCCATGATAATTCAGTAAAGACCTATGCCATGGTCTGCACAAATTAGATTAAATTTGTCGTTTAAGAACCTGGCTATAAAATTTTAGAACCTATGCTGTCATTTTTTAAAGGAAAATCTCAAGAAATTTATGCACTTCAAAGTGCCCAATCCCTTACGAAGGAAACGATTGAAAAACTCGTTTGGCTCTTAGGAAATGCTGAGTTTTTGAACCAAAAATCGCTCACGGGAAGCTATTTGGGACCTAGAAAAGAGATGATTTCGCCATGGAGCACCAATGCTGTGGAAATCACTCAAAATATGGGTATTTCGGGAATCGAAAGAATGGAAATTTATCTTCCTTTTACGGAAGGTATGGATTTTGATCCCATGTTGCAAGTCAAATTTTCTGAACTCAATCAAGAATTATTTGATATTGATATTGCTGTAGAAAAAATCTTAGAAATCGAAGATTTAGCAGCTTATAATGAACAAGAAGGATTGGCTCTTTCTGAGGAAGAAATAACTTATTTGGAAAGCGTTTCTCAAAAAATAGGACGAAAACTGACAGATTCTGAAGTTTTTGGATATTCGCAAATCAACTCAGAACACTGTCGTCATAAGATTTTCAATGGTACTTTTATTATTGATGGAAAAGAGCAAGAAAGCACGCTTTTTTCTATGATTAGAAAAACCTCCAAAGAAACACCCGATAATTTGGTTTCTGCTTATAAAGACAATGTGGCCTTCGTTGAAGGAATGGAAGTAACACAATTTGCCCCAAAAACAGGTGACAAAGCAGATTTTTATCAAAAAACAGACTATGATTCGGTACTTTCTCTAAAAGCCGAAACGCATAATTTCCCTACTACTGTTGAACCCTTTAATGGTGCTGCCACAGGTTCTGGAGGAGAAATCAGAGACCGTATGGCAGGTGGAAAAGGAAGTATTCCTTTGGCAGGTACAGCCGTATATATGACTTCTTATCCAAGACTAGAAAATGGTCGTGATCTTTCGGGTGGAATGGATGCCAGACCTTGGCTTTACCAAACACCTTTGGATATTTTAGTAAAAGCTTCTAACGGAGCTTCAGATTTTGGAAACAAATTCGGACAGCCACTTATCGCCGGTTCTGTACTAACCTTTGAACACGAAGAAGGAAAGAAATTCGGTTTTGATAAAGTAATCATGCTTGCAGGTGGAATAGGAATCGCTAAAAAGAAAGATGCCTTAAAAGAAACTCCCGAAAAAGGAGACAAAATAGTAGTGATGGGTGGTGATAACTACCGTATCGGAATGGGTGGATCTGCTGTTTCCTCTGTAGATACAGGAGAATTTGCAGGGCAAATAGAACTCAACGCCATCCAAAGATCCAACCCAGAAATGCAAAAAAGGGTAGCCAATGCCATTCGTACCATGTCTGAATGTGCTGAAAACCCTATTGTTTCTATTCACGATCATGGTGCTGGAGGACATTTGAACTGTCTTTCGGAATTAGTGGAAGAAACTGGTGGAAAAATTGACTTAGCAAAACTCCCTGTGGGAGATAAAACACTATCGGCAAAAGAGATTATCGGAAACGAATCTCAAGAAAGAATGGGACTGATCCTAAAAGCCGAAGATGTTGAGCAAATGAGAAAAATATCGGAAAGAGAGCGAGCTCCTTTCTATGTGGTTGGTGAAATTACAGATGATCACCGATTCTCTGTAGTTTCTTCAGAAAATGGAGAGGCACCTATTGAATTAGGTTTAGAAGATTTCTTTGGAAATTCTCCAAAAACCATTCTTGAAGATCAAGAAGAAAAAGCGAACTTTAAAGAATTAGATTATCAATTAGAAAACCTTGAAGCGCACATTTCTAATGTTTTACAACTAGAAGCCGTAGCGTGTAAAGATTGGCTTACCAACAAAGTAGATCGTTGTGTAAGCGGACGTGTTGCTCAACAACAGAATGTAGGTGAACTGCATATTCCATTGAGTAATGTAGGGGTTATGACACAAGATTATGAAGGAAAAGCTGGAATTGCCACTTCTATCGGTCATGCACCTATTAGTGCTTTGATTGATCCTGTAGCAGGATCTCGAAATTCCATTGCCGAAGCTTTAACCAATATCGTTTGGGCTCCCATAAAAGATGGTTTAAAAGGTGTTTCGCTTTCTGCAAACTGGATGTGGCCTGCCAAAAACGAAGGGGAAAATGCCCGATTATACAATGCTGTAGAAGGTGTGTCGGATTTTGCTTGTCAGTTGGGAATAAATATTCCAACAGGAAAAGATTCTCTTTCAATGACACAAAAATATGCCGACGAAAAAGTCTATTCTCCAGGTACGGTAATCATTTCAGGAATTGGGAACTGTACAGATATCAAAAAAGTGGTTACTCCAAACCTTAAACCGAGTCAAAACGATCATTTGATCTATATCGATTTCTCAAAAGATACTTTTAAACTTGGGGGTTCTTCTTTTGCCCAAACTCTAAATACTATTGGGAAAGGAACGCCAACGATTCAAGATGCAAGCTATTTTAAAAACGCCTTCAACTTTATCCAAGACTTGGTAGATGACCAAATTATCTTGGCAGGACACGATATTTCTGCAGGTGGAATGATCACTGCATTACTAGAAATGTGTTTCCCACAAAATGGAAGAGGATTGAATATTGATCTTTCTACCATAAAAGAAGAAGATTTAATGAAAATTCTCTTTGCAGAAAATGCAGGAATTTTATTACAAATAGAAGATCTTTATACCTTTGAAGAAAAAGCAAAACAAGCGGGAATTGATTTTATCAACTTAGGAAACTCCAATGAAGAAGCAAAAATCAATGTAAATTTTCAAGGGAATCTCTATAATTTTGATGTAAACAAATACCGTGATATTTGGTTCAAAACTTCTTATCTATTAGATAGAAAACAAAGTGGTGAAGAAAAAGCCAAAGAACGTTTTGAGAACTATAAAAATCATGAATTGAAATTCAATCTCCCAACTGGTTTTGATGGAAAACTTCCAGAACTAGCAGGTAAAAAGAAAATCAAAGCGGCGATTATCCGAGAAAAAGGATCGAACTCAGAAAGAGAAATGGCTCATGCTATGCATTTAGCAGGGTTTGAGGTAAAGGATATCCATACCACAGACTTGATGTCGGGTAGAGAAGATTTATCGGATGTCCATTTTATTGCGGCTGTTGGAGGATTCTCAAATTCCGATGTTTTAGGTTCTGCAAAAGGATGGGCTGGTGTGTTTAAATACAACGAAAATGCTAAAAAAGCTTTAGAAAACTTCGTAAAAAGAGAAGACACACTTAGTTTAGGAGTTTGTAATGGTTGTCAGTTATTTATGGAACTCGATTTGGTGTATCCAGAAATGGAAAATCATCCAAAAATGCACCATAATGATTCACACAAATTTGAATCGGGATTTGTATCCGTAGATATTCCTGAAAATAACTCAGTGATGCTTTCTTCCCTTGAAGGAACTTCTATGGGAATTTGGGTAGCACACGGTGAAGGTAAATTTGTGTTTGATAATAAAGAGGAAATAAATATAGTTTCCAATTATACTTATTCTACTTATCCTGCAAACCCAAATGGTTCTGAAGAAAATGCGATGGCAGTAGCCTCCAAAGATGGTAGAATATTGGCAATGATGCCACATTTAGAACGTTCGATCTTCCCATGGAACTGGGCACATTATCCAAATGCAACTGACGAGGTTTCACCTTGGATTAGAGCCTTTGAAAACGCTCATGATTGGATTGCTAAAAAGTAATAATTCACTTTTAAATACTCTATTAAAGTCACTCATTTTGGGTGACTTTTTTTGTGCTTGATGTTCTCGATGTTCTCGATACATATTGTAAGCCTTGTCAATTCGAGTGGTTTTTGATAGAATACAATGGAATCAAAAATTGTATCGAGAATAGCATACGATAATCAAAAAAGTTCTCGATACAAATTGTAAGCCTTGTCAATTCGAGTGGTTTTTGATGAAATGCAATGGAATCAAAAATTGTATCGAGAATGGCATACGATAATCAAAAAAGTTCTCGATATAAATTTCCTTCCGTTGCCCTACAGAAAATTCACTCGAACTGACAGAATTGATACAAATTTTCTTCCGTTGCCCTACAGAAAATTCACTCGAACTGACATAGTAAGCCTTGTCAATTCGAGTGGTTTTTGATGGAATACAATGGAATCAAAAATTGTATCGAGAATGGCATACGATAATCAAAAAAGTTCTCGATACAAATTTTCTTCCGTTGCTCTCCAAAGAAATCACTCGAACTGACAGAATTGATACAATTTCTTTGGAATGCAATAGAGTCAAAAATTGTTTCGAAAACAAAAAGGCTATTCAAATATTGAATAGCCTCCAACTGTGTTTATTGATGAATAAATTATATCAAGTATTATACCGATTACTTGATTACATCACTCACTTATTTCACTGCATTCATAGCTATTTTTTAGCGATGTATCGGCATTAAACCAGTGAGTAAATTAACAACATAAATGGTATTATTTGATAATTTTCATACTTTGATTATTATCAAAACGTAAAACAAACACTCCATGGTCAATATTTAGACCTACTTGATTCCCATTTATTCGTTGGGCATCTATTAACCTTCCATCAAAACTATACACAGATACACTTTTTAAAGCATCGGTTCCAAGGTACAACGTATTTGATTTTGTGTCAAAAAATGCATTATTAAGGACATTCACTTCCTCTATCGATAGCTGATTTGATACTCTTAGTGAAACTTGAGAATTAAAAGAATTTATAAAATCTTGTACTGATGGAAATGCTCCAGGAGCCAGAGTATTTAAGTAAGTATTCCATAGATTTTGAAAATCTGTCAAGGAAATTACCCCAAATCCATTACTGTTTAAAACAGCGATTATATTAGAATCTAATGTACCTGAAAGATCCACAAGGATACTTGAATCACCGGGAACCAAATCATTTGAGTCAAAGACTATATTTGTACCGCCAAAAATGAGATCTAATAGAGAATCATTCCAACTAGCAAACTGCCAGTTTGTTAATTGACTCAGAATTGTAGAATCTAATGCTATACTATCTAGCTGACCTAAAACCCAAGCACCTATAGTAACATTTCCAATTTGGATGGTAGAATCTAACGATCCACCAGAACCCGATCCACCTCCAGGATTTGTTGTAGGAACAGTAATGGTTACACATTGTGTATTATTACAATTTGCGTTCACAAAACTTGCACAAATGGTATATGTTCCAGGTGATAGTGTTGTGCTATACGTTAAGTAAGGATTTTGAGTAATTGCCACACCATCAAGTGTCCAGCTAAATGTAGAATTAGCAAATAGTGAGCTATCAATATTTCCAGAAAATTGCATTTCAAAAGTATAGGTTGAACCTACATTTGAATGGCTTACAGAACTTAAACATTGAGCGTAAGATTGTATTGCAAAGAATGCAAAAAAACATAAAGTAAATAATCTCTTCATAACCAGAATGTATTAATAATTAGTAATGCTAATTTCCTAATTATCAACAAATGGTTTATTCCTCATTTTTGAGGAAATAATACTAAACTGTAAATAATACCGAAGAGTAAATTGTCACCATAAAAGGTCTAATTTTTTAATATGAATTACTCTAGATATCTCACTTTAATACTTCGCTTCCAAAATTTCAAATTTTTCATTCCAAAGCAACTGAGAAACCGAAGTGAAAATATGCTTTAAATGTGTGGTATAGTTCAGGTGTCTATTTGCCACAATTACAAGTCTTCCTTCTGCTTTCAATTTGCGCTTTGCTTGTCTAAATAATTGAATTGAAACCTCGATATTATTTTCATTTTCAAAATGAAATGGAGGATTTGTGATAATTAAATCTAAGGAAGGTAGATTGATTTGATTTAAATCATTTTCACAATAAAAATGGGCATTTTTAGAGCTTATATTCATTTTGGCTGATTCTATTGCTAAGAGAAAATCATCGCTAGCATGCAATTCTATTTTTGGGTTTTGTTGTAATAAATGATGTCCGATAATTCCATTACCACAAGCCAAATCTAAAACCAATTCTTCATTTGGCTTTAATGTAAAATTTTCCAACAAAAATCTTGTGCCAAGATCGATATTCTTTGCCGAAAACACTCCGTAATATTGTTTTAAAACAGTACCCTGCCACTCGATATTATGAGTAAATTCTTTAGCTGGAAGATTTTTCTTAGGCTTAGACAATATCATTAATCGGGCTTTTTTCCAAGCTTTTGTTTGTTCCACTCCGTCAAAATATTTTTGGGCAATTTCGAGCCAAGACTTGGTGAAATATTTGGTCATAAACCCTAAAACAACTTGTGATTCCTGAGGAGCAGATTGAGCTATTTTATCAAGCATAAAATCCAAAAAGTCCACAGATTTGGGCATTTTCACCAAATAAAAATCTGATTCTTGGATGGCTATATCAGGTGAGAGATAGGCTCTGGAATAAGTTTCTTTTGTCTGATGTTTTTTATATTGAAAATCCAATGCTTTTTCTTGGCTGGAATAGTGTAAATAGTTCATAGAATCTCTTTGATTCATTAAAGTACCCAACACCCCCATCCTGTCATTAAAAATAGCGTACCGAGCTTCCTTGAAATCCTTAACATATTCTGCCATAAGAATATCGGCAGTAGAATAAGCTCTTAAAGACTTATTGGTAGTTTCTGGATATCTTTGGAAGGAGAATATTTGATCTTTATAGCTTACTCGAGGATCCATGCCTTTTGTGTTTTTTAAGCAAATATAATATGCTTATCATTTATACGATGGCTCGTATCATGAAAAAAACAAGTTGTTAGACAGTTAAGGTAACCTAAAAAGACATGTCATTTTCCCCAAATACAGTAGTTACCTATTTTTAACTACTATTTCGTAATGACAGACGATTCTTTATCTAAGTGTAATCCTTAAGATGCGATGCCTAGAACAACTTGTTTATTAACACGTAAGTTTTTTCTTTTTCGAAGTATTTCGTTGTAGAACTCTTCTTCCCTCCCTATATTTCGGGAGGACTTATGCTAGTGTGTAAATTTAACTACAAATGATATAATATTTAAAAACAAACGAATTTACTCGATTCCATTGAAAATCATAACAAAAAACACAACAACCTATCAAAAACATGATATTTATCACGTAAAAAAGCCTCTTATCAAGTTTTGATAAGAGGCTTTTTAAAAAATGAAATGAGTAATTATTTCTTTACTGCCAATCTTTTTGAAGCATACATGATACGGTATTGTTGTACCTCACGTAATTCTTCTTTAATATCGGTAATAATTCCCATTGTTGTTTTCTCATCTGCTTTTATTACAGCAGTAAGTGCTGGAATTTCTTCTTCTCTACGAGTATCTCTATTGGTGTGTACCCAACTTTTGATTTCAGCAACATCGGCAAAAGCATCGTTTAGTTGAATCTTTGGAGTTTTTCCATACTGTGCTTGAAGCTTTGCAGATGGTGGACCCACATAGATATAATCTACTAATGATTTTCTTTTGATTTTGGAAACTTCTGAAGCTCCCGGTAATGAATTCTGAACCAAAAGGGTATTTTCACGCATTACGGTAGAAACCATAAAGAAGAATAAAAGCATGAATACGATATCTGGCAAAGATGCCGTAGATATCGGAGCCATTTTTCCTGAGCCTTTTTTCTTAAACTTACTCATAGTCTTTATTCTTTAATTGGTTCTGCCTCCGAGATATTCATCGGATAAGCTTTTCTGATTTCCTTTTGTTGATCTTTGGCAAGATCTTCATAGTTCTTTCCAAATTTACCTTGGGCAGCATCGTTTCTTACTTTGGTATAAGCCGCTGTAAGTTTATCTTGAACTGCAAGGTAGGTTTGGTAGTCCGTAAAGCGGTGATTTCTTAAAGAAACAACTGCTTTTTTAGGATCTTCTGCCATATTCTCTGCTTTACTGGTAAGGAATCTGATAGTTTCTGCTGTCAGATTGTTGATATCCATAGGATTATCCTCTACAAGTAAGTCATTATTTTGGTTGATCAATACTACAAAGATATTTCTATCTTTTACTGGTGGTGGATCAACAATATCTGTCATCTTCGGAGGAAGTTTTCTAAAGATTCCTGTATCCACATCCATAGTAGTTGTTACCAGAAAGAAGATTAGCAAAAGGAAGGCGATATCCGCCATGGAACCTGCATTTATTTCAGGTAGTTCTCTTTTTTTTCTGGCCATAACTCTATTATTTTATTGCACTGTAAATTTCACCTACAATGGCTCCAACAATAGCTACGGCGGCAATCCAATAGAAAGAGAATAATCCTGTACCAACGTTTTTAGAAACGGCAGCATCTACATCAAACTCCAACCATTTTGTTTCTACCACATCACTAGCTTGTCCTGAAGCGATGAAATAAATTACTAATAATCCTAAAATTGCTCCACCAATTGGGATCAAGTTTTTAGGTTGTTTCAACATGTTTACTACGGAGAAAACCAATGATATTCCAGCGGCAATATAAATCACCCATAGTGTATAACTTAGTGCAGGACCGATCACTGAATCCTGTAAGTCTGTGTTTCCATCGAAGGCATCGTCTCCATTTGATACAATCTGGAAGTAGTAATATACCCCCACAAGCATCAAAATGGCAACCACTACCATCAATATTTTACTTAAATTCTTATTCATAGTCTTGGTTAAGAATTATTTGTTATGCTTAGCTAGTAAGTCAATCAAAGAAACTGAAGCATCCTCCATATTATTTACTAAAGAATCTACTTTAGAAAGGATGTAGTTATAGAAAATTTGAAGGATAATTGCAGCGATCAAACCGAATACAGTTGTTAATAGGGCTACCTTAATACCTCCTGCTACCAATGAAGGTTGAATATCTCCTGCTTCTTGGATGGCATCAAATGCTTCGATCATACCGATTACCGTTCCCATAAATCCAAGCATTGGAGCTAGAGCGATAAATAATGAAATCCAAGAGATGTTTTTTTCCAAACGTCCCATTTGAACAGCTCCATAAGCGATTACTGCTTTTTCTGCAGCATCAAGTCCTTCGCTAGCTCTATCAAGCCCTTGCCAGAAAATAGAAGCAACGGGTCCTCTTGTGTTTTTACAAACGTCTTTTGCAGCTTCTACACCACCTGATGCTAGCGCTTCTTCTACATTTTTGATTAATTTGTTTGTGTTTGTGGTAGCCATGTTAAGGTAAATAATTCTTTCGATGACAATTGCCAAACCAAGAATAAGTACCAATAGTACAATTCCCATAAACATAGGACCTCCCTCAATAAACTTCTCCTTTAAGATTTGGTGGAAGTTCTGATCTTCAGCAGCAAATGTAGGCACTGAAGTTAGCATAGCTACAGCAAGAAATGATAGTTTTTTCATCTTCTTTTTTCGATTAGTTTTTGTTTTACTTGTTCTCTTTTTATTTCTAAAACGTAGATTTTAGAAAATCATTGCCTTTTTTAATAAAGCAATTATTTCCTAGGGCAAATTTTTTGAACTTGCCTAAAATCTATGGCAAAATACAAAATTTTCGGAAAATGTGAATGGATGTTAAAAAATCCCTTAGCGTTCTCCTCGAATATTTTTTAGAATTATTTCCTTTTTTCTTTCATGAGAAATGGGTTGTGCCAGTACGTGCATGAGCTTACAAATGGTTGCTTCATAAGACATTTCGCCACCTGAAATAACACCTATTTTTTGTAATTCTCTACTGGCTTCATATTTTCCTTGCTCCACAGAACCTCCTAAGCATTGGCTAATATTAACAATAACTTTACCTTGATTTATCGCTTTTTTAAGCAAAGCCGTCCATTCTGGTTTATTCCCAATATTTCCTGCCCCAAAGGTTTCTATAACGATTCCCTTAATTTTTTCATCAAGAATTAAATTCTGATAAAATTGGGCGTCTATTCCTGGAAATAGTTTTATGCTAATGATATTTTTTTCTAATGCCGTATTGAGTTTTATTGTTTGAAAAGTTAAAGGATGATGTATCAAGTCTCTTTTCCACATCATATTAACTCCTGCTTCTGCCAATGGTGGATAATTATAAGAACCAAAGGCATCAAAGCGTTCTGCGTCTAGCTTAGAGACTCTATTTCCTCTATATAATTTGTATTCAAAATATACCGCTACTTCGGGAATCATAGCCAAACCGTTTTCATAAGAAGAAGCTATTTCTAAAGAAGTAATTAAGTTCTCCCTGGCATCTGTTCTAGGAACTCCCATAGGCAATTGTGAACCCGTTAGGATTATTGGTTTGTCTAAATTTTCGAACATAAAACTCAATGCCGAAGCCGTAAATGCCAATGTATCTGACCCATGTAGAATCACAAAGCCACAATAGCTTGAATAGTGTTCATGGATAACTGTTGCCATTTCTACCCAATCATCAGCTGTCATATCCGATGAGTCCTTACTTTCTTTTGTGGAGATTACATCATAAGATATTTCTAACTGACCGAGTTCTGGAATTGAGTTTTGCATACCCTCAAAATTCACGGGCATCAGACTTCCTGTTTCAGGATTTTTTCTCATCCCAATGGTTCCTCCAGTATATATCAATAATACTTTTTGCTTTTCCTGCATGAGTTCTTAATAAAAAAAATAAGTTTAAAGACCTAAATATACGAGTTTGAGATTAGAATAAATAAAGCTTGGTTCTCGTTTTTTTTGTAAACATAATTTTTAGTACGCTACAAAAAGATCCAAAGCATTTTGAGTAGTTTTTTCTTGAATTTCTTCTAAAGGCACATTCAAAACCTCAGATAATTTACTAGCTACCAAAGATATATATGATGTTTCGTTTCTCTTTCCTCTGTGTGGGTGTGGAGCAAGATAGGGCGCATCTGTTTCTAAGACAATATGAGACAGTATTTCTTTGGATTCATAAAGTGCCAAAGTTTTATCTAAGCCTCCATTTTTAAAAGTAAGAACTCCACCTAAACCCACTTTAAACCCTAAACTAAGAACTTGATCCAGTTCTTCTTTTCCTCCTGTAAAACAATGAAATATTCCTGTGAGTGGCGTTTTTCTATATTCTTCTAATACCTCAAACACTTCCTCAAAAGCATCACGAACATGAATAATTATCGGAAGATGATACGCTAATGCCCAATCACAATGTTGGCGAAAAACAGCTTTTTGTTCTTCTAGGTGGGTTTTATCCCAATATAAATCAATCCCTATTTCTCCAATAGCCGCAAAAGGTCTTGAAGCCAATTGAGATTTTACAAATTCCATTTCTGTATCATTATCTGCTGTTACAGAACAAGGATGTAAACCGATCATCAACTTTACCCAGTCGGGGTCTGCTTTTTCCATAGCCTCCATGGACGCAAAATAAGCTTGATCTATTGAAGGTAAGTAAATTTGTTTTACACCATTTTCTTTGGCTCTATTGATGGCTTCAGCTCGATCTTCATCAAATTTTGAGCTATATAAATGGGTATGCGTATCAATCATGGTAATTCTGAGTTAAAAATGATAAATTAGATAACTAACGAGTTGTTTTCTGGGAATTAGATTCGAGTTCTCAAAGGAGACTCCAAAAATATTATAACCTGCATATAGAGAGAAGTCTTTGGTCATATTGAGCTGTGCATAAATATTTCCATGCAATGTCTTATCATCCCAATAGAACCTTGAAGCGGCTCCCCATTCAAACTTTCTACTGGGAAAAAATTTAATCAAAGCTCCAAATTGTAGTTCATCAACAATCAGATCCTTTGTACCTGCTTCTGTAAAGATATTTAAAGATTTTTTAAGTGGTTTTGGATTCGAATGATAAGCAACTTCCACTAGCCAAAGCCAATGTCTATTGACTCTTTTTAGATATGCTAGATCAGCAATTATCACTTCACGAGCATTATCTCTATCTCGAAAATAGGTGATTTCTCCAGAGAATTCGGCTCCCCGATCCATGTCGCCTGTCCATCCTACACCAACGGTGTAATCATTGAGCACCTTCCCTCCTACTAACTGGAATTCATTCACACCTTTTTCCCAAAGCAATCTTGCTGAATATACGGAGTTCTTTTCTTGTCTTCTAGGTGCGGCGGCAACCTCTAAACTCATCGGACTTTTTTTACCAAAACGAAATTTTGCAGAACCCGACTCTACTCCAGATCTATTATCGATATCGAAACCAAGGATAGAATAGGTATTCATATAGTTATTGGCAGACCAAAGATAGGACTGAGACCACCAAAAACGCTGTTTTCCTATTTTGATTCTCACCAATTCATTTTTCCATTGGTAATGCCAAATATCAATTTCGGAATGCAGTAAAGTTTTATTTCCTTCTAGTAATACCCAGTTCAGATTTATTAAATCATTATTGGTTTTTAAATCTTTTATAAATGCTGACTGTTCTCCCTGTTTTCCATAAAAAAATCTATTTTGTGAGCTGACAAAAAGGCTGTTATATCGATCAAATTTTTGGAAATAATACAATCTTAAATGACCTAAATTCAACCCAATATGATCATTCTCTTGCCATTTAAAATAATCCTGAATATTTGCTGCACGCATAAATCCTCCAAAAACATAGCCCGTATTTGAGCTTGCATCTGGATAAAAAGGATTTGCCTTGTTGGTATTCCACTGTCCAAAAAGCGAGGTGTTTATCAATAGTAGTAGTCCTATTGTTAATTTTCTAATCATCAATTTCTAAACTTAATTCTTCCCATTCTTCTAATTTATCATTCAAAATTTTCTCACGGTCTTTTACCTCCTGAATAAATTTTGTTTGATCTTCAATGGGTTGTGAATAAAACGAATCTTCTGCCATTTCATTTTGCATTTGCTCAATTTTTGACTCTAATTCGTTGATTTCTTTTTCTAATTTATTGATTTTATTTTTAATTTTCTTTTTTTCTTTTTCCAGTTTCCAGTCATTCTGTCCTTTAGAAGAAGTATTTTCTTGAACTTCTGCTTCTTTTATTTGTTGTTCTACTTGTCTAAAATCATCAAAAGAACGAAGTTCTAAATATTCTTTTACTCCACCCAAAATTTCTTTTACCTTTCCTTCTCTAAACTCTAGAACTTTATCCGTTAATCCTTCCAAAAATTCTCGATCATGGGAAATAAGAATTACCGATCCTTGATAATCCTCTACGGCTTGTTTTAAAATTTCTTTGGACTGTATATCAAGGTGATTTGTGGGCTCATCGAGAATTAACAAATTGTGTGGTTTGAGCAAGAGTAAACAAAGTGCCAATCTTCCTCGTTCACCTCCTGAAAGAACCGATACTTTTTTCTCTACATCTTCTCCTTCAAACAAAAAAGAACCCAACAAACCTCGAACCTTCGGGCGGGTTTCTGCGTTAGCTTCATCTAGCACAGTATCTAAAACGGTCTTTGTGGTATCAAGTTTTTTGGCTTGGTCTTGGGCAAAATATCCTATTTCTACTTGATGACCTAAATCGAGCTTTCCTCGGTAGTCTTCCCACTCCTGCATGATGCATTTTACCAGCGTGGTTTTTCCTTGACCATTCTGACCTACAAAGGCAACTTTTTGTCCTCTTTCTAGCTCAAAATTTACTTTAGAAAATATTTTCTTTGTTCCAAAAGATTTCCCTACTTCTTCCATTTTGAGCACGACTTTTCCAGAGTGTGGTGCATCGGGAAATTTGAATCTCATGGTTTTTTGGTCCAGCTCATCTATGGAAATATCTTCCATTTTATCCAATTTCTTGATGAGTGTTTGGGCAAAAGCGGCTTTAGAACTTTTGTATCGAAATTTTTCTACTAAAGCTTCCAATCGTTTCTTTTCTTTTGCTTGATTTTCAAAAGCGGCAAGTTGTTGCTCTAGAAGTAATTCTCTTTGTTGAATATACTTATCGTAGTTTCCTTTATAGGCATACAATGTTCCGTGCTGTATTTCCACAGTTCTATTACATACTTGGTTTAAGAATGTCTTATCGTGTGATACCAATATAACGGCTCCTGGATAGTTCTTTAGAAATTTCTCTAACCAAACAATTGAATCGATATCAAGGTGGTTGGTAGGTTCATCCAGTAGAAGGATGTGGGGCTGTTGAAGGAGTAATTTTGCTAGTTCAATACGCATTCTCCATCCACCACTAAATTCGGTTGTGGGTTTTGTCCAGTCTTTTTCGGTAAACCCTAAACCTTCTAATATTTTGGCTATTTGAGCATCTTTTTGATGAATTCCCAAAAAATTTAAGCGATCATTTCCATCATTTATTTTTGAAATAAGCTTGGCATAGTCTTCAGATTCATAATCTTCTCTATGGCTTAGTTCCTCACTCCACTTGGCGACACTTTTTTCGAGTTGATTGATTTTTTCAAATGCTTTTTCACATTCTTGCCAAAGGTTTCCATCATTTGCAAAATCGAGATCTTGTCTAAGTAGCGCTATTTCTGTTTCTTTTGAATAGGAAATTGTCCCCGATTCATAGGATTCGTCTCCACAAATGAGTTTAAGCAAGGTAGATTTTCCTGCTCCGTTTTTACCCACTAAACCTATTCTGTCTCCAGCAACTAAGCGAAAACTGATTTCTTTAAATAGGTATTTACCCGAAAAATAGACGGAAACTTTGTGTATATCTAGCATTTGTAAAATCGTTTTATATCCCACTCAGGGTCTAGTTCTTTTTCTTCTAAAATAAAATTGATCAGCATTTCTACTGCTTTGGGAGCAAGCATCACACCTCTGGTTCCCATCCCGTTAAGAATATGCATATTTTTTTGTTCTTGATGCGAACCCAATAAAGGTCTTCTGTCTTTCACCGTAGGACGAATTCCAGCCTCTTGAGAAACAATCTCAAAATCACATTTGATAATTTTTTGAAGCTTTGTTTGCAGTTCTTCTTGCCCTTTCTCTGTTGGGACAAAATCTTTTTCTTCCCAATTAAATGTAGCACCTACTCTATATAAATCTTCGCCTAAAGGCATTAAAAATATTCCGGACTTGATCGTGAAATCCAATTGTAAGTTCGGTGCTTTTATTGTCATTAACTCCCCTTTTGTACCCATTAATGGAAGTTCCTTAAAATAAGGATTATTAGAAAGGTAGTAGCCTTCTGAGAAAATAATGTGTTGAGCACAGATATTTTGATAGTTCCAAGAATCATTTTCCCACAACAAATTTTCATAATGAAACTGTTGTTCTTCCAATGCTTCGTTTTCTTTTAAAAAAAATCTTGATGCACTGAGCAATTTAGGTAAATTCACTCTTCCTGTTTTCTTTACAAAGCCAAGACCGAATTCTGCATCAATTTGGTTGTTCTGGTTGGTTTCAATATTGGGTTGCATAAATGGCTCTAAAGATAACTGATCCGATTTTTCAAGCCAAAGTTCTGCTTCCTTGGTATTATGAAACTTTCTTGCTATTCTTTTTTCTTCCAAAAAACGAACAGATATTCGTTTTTCAATATCTCTATAATACGTTTCGAGTCCTTCCAATAGCTCGGGAGCTTTCCAAGCTAAGGTATACCTTTTTAAGACCAATGGATTATACATACCTGGTGCCACAGAACTAGAAACAGAAAGCCTTGGTTGATCAATCACCAAAACCTTTTTATTTCTTTTTATGAGTTCTAAAGCCAGCAAAGTTCCAGCAACTCCTTGCCCAATAATCAAGCAATCGTATTTTTTTGAGGATGCATTCATGGTACAAAAATAGGGTATTGAACTATGATGCGTGATATATTAGAGGCTTTTTTGTTTCACATCTGAAAATATAGCGTTATGATACATTAAAAAAACTGACTCTTATCGGTCATTTATTGGTCTATTACGAGCAGAAAGTTCAGTTGATAGCTTTTAAAAACCAGTTTAAGACTCATTTTAATCTTTAAGGAGAATTTATATCCACATATTAAATTGAAAAACTACTTTTACAACAATTCAAAGATATATTTTCATTTAACGAATATAAATGTTGAGGAATATAGTTGCACCCTTTGAAGAACTTTACTCACTTTGGATACTAAAACGGTTTTTGTGCGATATACTATTATTGGTTCCTGAGTAAAACTATTTTATTTTTTGTTTAGAGGTTATCTTTTTCTTATGAAAGGTAACCTCTTTTTGATTAATAACTCTATACTTGTTTGTATCTTAATTTGACTTTTCGAATACTTAAATCAGCCATTCCTAATTTATGTATATATAAACAAAGACATGATGCAATATTTTTGGCGCTTAAACAAATCAAATGTTATCATGAAAAAAATTGCATTACTGACCATACTACTGATTAGTTATTCGTATCACTCATTTTCTCAAGTGGGTATAGGAACAACTTCACCAAACTCATCTGCGAGATTAGATATTTCTGCCAATGATAAAGGTATTTTAATTCCTAGAATTGCTTTAACAAATACAACAACAGCTGCACCCGTTGCATCTCCAATGAAAAGTTTATTAATATATAATACCCAAACAATAAATGATGTAGCAGAAGGCTTCTATTTCTGGGATGGAAGCAAATGGGTTCCAATAACTACAGGTAATTCAACAAAATTTTTGAATTATGTGGATGGAAGCTCTGTAAATCAACCTAACTATTATACACATACAACCACACCTGGTACTTCAGGAAACAACAAAGTAAACATTGGTTTTGAAGCTGGAAACAACTCGGATGGAAGTAATCAAATCAATATTGGGTATCAAGCTGGAAAAGAAAATGATCAAAATAATGTTAATTTCTTAGGATATCAAGCTGGTCAAAACAACAGTCAAACTCATATAAATGGATTTGGATATCAAGCAGTTCAAAATAGTAATGGACATAATGTAAATGCCTTGGGTGCTTATTCAGCTGCAAACAATAGTGGAAACTATATCAATGCATTTGGAAACAAAGCCGCTGGAAACAATACTGGAGACTATATTAACGCAATTGGAATAGAGGCAGCTGATTCAAATACTGGTGATCGAATAATCGCTATTGGTAGGCAAGCTGGTAAAATTAATAATTCAGCTAATTATTTAACAGCGATAGGGTATCAGACAGGAAAATACAATAGCGGAGATGATGCAAATTTATTAGGTAGATATGCTGGGATGCACCAAACTGGTGAAAAAATAGTTGCAATAGGTGTTTCTGCTGCTAGAAATAATAATGGAAATAATGTAGTTGCATTGGGAACGAATTCTGCTTTAGTGAATAATCAAAATGAAGTGATTGCTATTGGTAACAGTACTGCTGACTCTAATAGAGGTTCAAATTTAATCGCATTAGGACAGCTAGCAGGAAGTAATAATAGTGGTACCCACAATATATTTATGGGAAATCAGTCAGGTGAATATGCGAATACAGGGTATAATGTTGGAATAGGATATAGAGCTCTTCAAAACAATACAGGCGAATATGTCCATGCCATGGGAATAAGTGCAGGTGTAGCGAATACGGGAAATCGAACAGTGTTATTAGGAGCTAATGTAGGATCAGTAAATAGAGCGGATGATGTGGTTGCTATTGGTAATTATACAGCAAACCGAAATACTGGACGCTACCTAAATGCTATAGGTGGACAAGCTGGAGACACAAATATTGGTGAATTCGTAACCACAATTGGTCATAACTCGGCAGGCAATAATAGTGGTGACTATATCAATGTTTTAGGATATTCTGTAGCTTCTAATAATGAAGGAAATTATCTAAATGCTATGGGATCTTTTTCTGCAATGGATAATACAGGAGAGAATGTAAATGCCTTTGGTAGGTATGCTGCCGATAGCAATAGAAGCTCTCACCTTAATGCTTTTGGGATGGAAGCTGGTTCCAATAACAAAAATTCTTCCTATGTAAATGCCTTTGGATCTAAAGCTGGTGAAAACAATAATGGAGGTAATCACAGCAATTTCATTGGAAATCTTGCAGGACAGAACAATACAGGATCCTTTGTAACATCCATCGGTTTGGAAGCAGGTAAAGAAAATACAGGTGATATGGCAAACCTAATTGGGCGAGTAGCAGGACAAAATAATACAGGTACAAATGTAAATGGACTAGGATACGAAGCTCTACAAAACAACATTGGTTCTGGTGTCTCAGCTCTCGGTAATAGTACTGCAAAAAACAATAGAGGGAATAATGTTGTTGCCATTGGAGCATCATCAGCTTTGAATAACACAGCCCACCAGTTGATTGCTTTGGGATATTTTGCAGGACAAGGTAATCAAGGGGTAAAATCTTCAACAATTGGTTATCAAACTGCTAGAGGAAACACGGGTGATAGACTTAATGCCTTCGGAGAACTGGCAGCAGATAGTAATACAGCAAGAGATGTAATAGCCATTGGTGGACATTCAGGTGAAAAGAACAAAGGTGAATACTTAAATTCTATAGGATATTTTGCTGCACAAAATAATACTGGTAATGATGTAATTGCTATTGGTCAAAGTGCTGGGCAAGAAAACGAAGGGGATAATAATATTTTTATTGGAGAAGGTTTAAACCAAGCACTTACAGGAGACAACAATATTATTATTGGAAGAAATCTTACTCTACCTGACATTGCAGGAAACAATCAAATCAATCTAAACAATAGAATCATTGTTCTAGAAAATGGTAATACAGGTATAAATATACCAACTCCTTCAAAACCTTTAGATATCGATGCCAATAATGATAATATTAGAATTAGAAATCTAACTGGAACAGGAAATACATTAGCCATTGACGCAAATGGAAATGTTTCCAAAGCATTTTCTGGGAATGTAAAAGCTATTACTAGCAAAACAGCTGATTATACTATGACCGCAAGTGATGAAATAGTTCTAGCTGATGCAACAGCTGCATTAAACATTACCCTACTTGAAACTCCACAAAACGGACAGACTGTTACAATAAAGAAAATTGCAGGTGGAAACAACGTGACTATTACAACGTCTGGTGCTGGAATCACCTTTGAGGGGGGAGCCACTACTAATTCTATTCCTGTAGCCTTTCAGTTCTATACCTACGCATTTTATAATAATATTTGGTACAAAATCAATCAATAAGAAATCTTAATTAAAAATGTAAAAAACAAGATACTACATCTTCTTATAGATTTATTAAACCTACCCAATACCAGTTGAGGAATTAATTTATTCTTCTTCTGGTATTTTTTTGACTTAAACCAAAAGAGTTTTTATACCATTTATAGTATTAATTTACTCGCCATATAATTCCGATACATTTTGAATACATACTAATGAACGAAATGCTATAAGTGCGCATTGAGCAAGTATTCGGTATAGAAATTAGCTTTAACGATTTTCGGTGTGTTTGAGATAGCTTGTGATAAGACCCAAAAAGGGCAATGATTATCAAAACCATTGCCAACAAATTTGCTTTTTTTCTCTTGCTATCAAATAGAATATACTATTGTTCTTCTAGAATTCTTTTTATTTCTTCTTCGGTCAAACCCGTTAGTTTTTGAATGATTGATATATCAAGACCTAATTTAAATGAGTTTAAAACAATATCAATATTCTTCTGCTCGATTCCTTGTTCAATTCCTTCGGCCTTACCCTCCAATTTACCTTCCATGTATTTAGTTTCCAAAGAATTTTCTAAATCTCGATAGACTTTCATGCTATCTTCATAATACATCAGTTCCTTTTTTGACAATTTCGCCACCTCTGCCACTTCAAAAAGATGAGCAAAAACTTTTTCTTGTAGTTTATCAGGGCGTTTTTGTAGATTCGGTAAATTCCTCAAAACATAGAGCCATTTCTCAAATTGCGTTTCTAATTCATCAATTGTTTTATTGAACTTGGGCATTTCAAGATAGATAAAAGTCAGCTTATCATAAAACACCTCCTTGGTTTCTATATCCGTGAGCATTACATCATAGCGATATTTATCTGGGTTGTTCTTATTCTCATCAAAGATAAAATCTAAAATGGCTATAGTATAAACTCCTTTTAGACTAAAATCCCAAGTCAATTTCTTGGCTTGTTCTTGGATGGGAAAAGTGGAATAATAGACCGTTCTATCCTTAAAGAAATTCTGTTTTGTCTTTTGAATCTCTACAATAAATTTCTCCCCTTTTTCATTTTCACAATAAATATCAAAAATAGCTCGTCTATCAGATTCAAGACGTCCCACATGTTCATTTTTTAAATACGTTATGGACTTTATATTTCCTTCTTTCTCTTTTAAAAGTTCATTCAGAAAATCCAACAACAAATCCTTGTTGGGTTCTTCACCAAACAATTTCTTAAATCCAAAGTCTGTAAAAGGATTGATATATTTTTCTTCAAATCCTGTCATAATGAGTCTTCTAATCTATTTTATTATTGCAAAGGTAAGTCTTTTTAAGAAGATTGTATTGTCTATGGTTGTTGATTTGCTTATTGGTGCAATACCACTATTTTGTTAAAAATCAATTATGAATCAAGTGAATTTGTGAGTATTGAACGAGTAAGCGGTATAAGGTTAGTGTTTTTAGCATAATCAGTATTATAGGTTTTAAAAAAACAATACTATTTCTCAAAAAAAATCCCCTACCCTATTCAAAATAGGCTAAGGGATTATAGGCATTGATATAAAAAGTAAACCGTGTTAATTAACCCATATGTTGTTCAAAGCATTGGGAAGATTAGCTTCTTTGTAGGTGTAATTATAGAGATTGGTATTTGTATTTGTATTAAGTAGATTGTAATACAAATTTCTTCCAGCTGTATATATTTTCCCATCTGTTGTAATAAGACTAGTTGTTCTAGCTGTTATTTTAATGGTTTTTATAATTCGTCCACTTAATATAGAAAGATCAACTTCTTTAAAATCATTTAACTGTTGTGCTGCATATCCTGATTGATATCCTGTAAAATATCCTCTTACATATAGTTTGTTATCATTGGTAAGAATCATTATTCCTGAATGTGAATTTCCACCACCTAAAATTCTTACTAGCTTTATTCCAGAAGTATTCCCTACCATATCACCATCAATAATCAAGGGTTCAAAAGTAGATACATAAGAATTAGAAGAACTATGATTTTGTATACCTCTATCAACCTCACCAGATATATAAATTGTTCCATCCGTTAATACTACCAAGGTCAAAGCACGAGAAGCATCAATTTTAGCAACTTGATAATTTACTGGAAAACCTGTCATTATCTTTTTGAAATTATTAATACCTCCAGAACTTGATATTGATCCTAAACCTGTTGCACCATTTCTATATTCTCCGGTAGTCCAAAGTTTACCATTAGAATCTATAAAAAACGACTTTCTTTCGGCTATTTCCACATCAATTGGAATTGGAGTAACTCCTCCATTTTGATTAGTATAGACCGTGTCACTTAAATCTAAATATTTAAACATACCGATTCCAACATTTACACCTTTACTCATTTCTCCTGTAGATGATGTACCGACTCCACCAGTTCTATATATTTTGTTGTTATGAGTAAGAACATAGGAGTGATAGGGTGCGAGAGAAATATCCACAACTCTTTCATTTAGTGGAATTCCACATAATTTTATAGGGTAATTTGCTAAATCACCTAGACCGAGTTTATAACTTCCATTACTTCCAAATCCATATAATTTCCCTTTATTGGATACTGCTATAGAATGATTAGCTCCTGTGGCTATATTGCTAATAAATACTTTATTATTAAACTCATCTCTTATGTCAATTTTCTCAAAATCAGATAAATAAGCATTCGTACTAATATCTCTACCTGCAGCTAAAGTAGATACATTTCTCCCAGCAGTAAATACTTCCCCTTTATTATTTAGAAAAACAGAAGTATAATTTGCTTGATCGCTAGCAAAATCTTTTGAACACTCACAATCCTGTACTGTAATGTTTAACTCAGAACGCTTTGTTTTTCCATTCTCTTCGTAAGTCAAAAAAATGGTTGCTGTATAAGCATCAGAAGTGCTTAATCCATTGGCATCTGTATTAAGGTTTTGATTATAGGTAATAGTAGCCGTTGTAGAAGAGTTTGCTCCTGTTGCATCTAGACTGGTCAAAACAGGTTGAGAAACAGCTGTAATAGGATTTCCATTAGAGTTATAAACAGCCAAAACTAAATTAGACACAGCTGTATTTGTTGAAATGGTTAATGTTTGTTCGTAAGTGGTTTGCTGGGCAAAATCTGCTTTGCTTGCTGTTCTTGAACTTAAGGACCCACAACCATTTGCAAAATCATTAGATTCTGCAATATCAAAACAAGTCTGGGTAGAAATACTTACACTACCATTTTCTCTATCTGGTGAATCTGTCACAATTCCTCCTCCTGTTCCTGGCGTTCCTGCACCAGAAGAGCAAAGACTTTTCCAATCAC
This sequence comes from Flavobacteriales bacterium, assembly GCA_025210805.1. Taxonomy (NCBI): domain Bacteria; kingdom Pseudomonadati; phylum Bacteroidota; class Flavobacteriia; order Flavobacteriales; species Flavobacteriales bacterium. The sequence goes on along the minus strand of JAOAQX010000005.1, from coordinate 158,518 downwards.
TATCACTATTTCCTGTGGATCCTGTAAAGACCTCTAAACAATTGATATTTTTGTTGTAAATAAGTAATCCAGTTGCAGGATCAGTAATAGCCTGTCTTTCTGCTTCGGTTAGTCTGGGTGGTAAAAAACCTTTGTTAGAAGAAGATACTTCTAAAACAGAAGAAGCGTGTGGACTATTTGTCCCTATGCCCACCTGAGAAAATAGATTACTAGACATTCCTAATAGTACAAAAACAACTAGTAAAGTGCGATTGAGTAGCATAACAAATTTGAGGTTTGATGTTAATAATATGAGGCAATGATACAATGAGATTTGATTAAGAAATTCCCATTATTACTCTTTTGCACGTTTTGAAATAAAGAATGGAGTTTTCGGTATTGTTTTCTACTATTTACACTTTCATGATGCCGTTCCCTTACTTATATATAATACAGAGTAAATTAACAACTATAATTGTTCTACTATAATGATCAACTCTGGAGTTATATAAAAATTTGATTATAATGATCAATAAATATAAAAACACCCGTCATATAGAAATATTAATGCAAAAAACTCACTAACAAAATATTAACCTTAAATAGATAATAGTATTTAATAATAAAAGATCGTATTAAGTTATATAATGACTGATTATCGATAACAAAATGAAATTATAAATGTTATTTCAACAATATAAACATATACATTTGTAACACACCATTCAAGAATCAAATAATAAGGAGGAATTTAAAGATTCATAGGAACCTTTTAGCTATTCTCATGGTCGTAAATTCGCAATTGATAATAAACGCATTATGAACGTTAAAAAAACATTTTTTCTTCTGTTGGCTCTTTTACTCTCTCCACTGAGCTACGGGCAGAAAAAACAGAACAGTATTCGCCATCAACTTAGTTTTTGTAAACAAAATATCTATAAATATCCCGATACCGTATCTGTTGTTCTTAAAAATTTAAGTGAATATTCTTTAAGTGATAAAGAAAAAATGGAGTTGTATTTCTATCAGTATTGGTACGATCATATATATCAAAAATACACAACTGCCTCTAGAGCAAGCGCTGTTAAAGGCTTAGGAATTGCCAATAAGCAACAACATCATTATTATCAAATACAGTTTAACGCTGCAATGATTCGTTCTTATATAAATGAACAAGAAAGAGCTCCGCAATATTATTCTAATCTGCAGAATTTACTTAAAAAAATAAAAGAACCTAGTCTACGTTTTGATATTTATAATGCCTTGGGAATGTATCATTATATCGTTACTGCAGATACAGAAAAGATCGCGGAATATATTGCAGAGGCCGATAAAATATTTGAGGTAAATGAAACCAGTTTATCACTCTTTCAGTTAAAAGACTATTATTGGATCAAAGGCGTTTCTTCAACAGATTTGGACAAAGGATTATATTTTTTGGATCGAGCACTTGAAGTAACGATGAGTATTGGTGATAATTATTTGAAATACGATTTGTATTTATGGAAAATAATCTATCTCACGGGCATAAAAGGAATCTCGGATCCTGAACTTATTATTTATATCGAAAGCCTCTTGCAAGAACCAGAAAAAGACAAAAGACATAAAAGGATTTACTATCCCTACCTTTTGCAGTCTTTGGTTTTTTCGGGACAGGATAAAAAGGCTGAAAATGTTTTTCAACTATTTGAAAAACGCTATAAAGCTTCAGGTTATAAAGTAAACAATGAAGTCAATATTAATATGTTGGGTTATTTTGTCTACAAAAAAAAGCAGCCTCATCAGTCTATTACTTATTTAGAAAAGTATATGAATGATATCATTAATCATGAGTGGAGTAAACAAGACTCCTTAGCGGTAAAAATGGATCGAGAATTAAAAGCAAAAGACTTAGAACTGAAAATTTTGGCTGAATCTTTTGAAGCGCAAAAAAATGCCAAACAGCGAGATTTAATTATCGGAGTATCTTTGATAATCTTCACTCTACTAGCAATATATGTATATATAAAACTAAAATTTAAGAATCAAAAACTGAGTTTATTAACAAAATATTATGATCGGGAAAAGACTATTAATGAAGAACGCTCATTGTTCTTGGAAAATATTTCTCATGAAATAAAAACACCTGTTACTATGGTCTCTGGTGTTTTAGAATTAATTAATGAAACAAAAGATAAAGAAAAGAAGAAAGAACTTTTAGAACTCGCTAGAGTGAATATCAAAAAACTCAAGCGTGAAATAAAAGGGATGACCTACATGAACAATCATGCTCTTATAAGAAAAGATAATTCTGAAAGAGTTCCTATACTCTTTTTTATGAAAAAGATATTAACAGAAAACCTAATTGGTTTCCGTAGCAAGAGTGTATGTCTAAAATGGAAACATAATTTTGATTTGAATACTTGGGTGCAACTAGATGATGAAAAAATACAAATCATCATTAATAATTTAATATCCAACGCACTGAAGTATAGTCCAGAGAAAAGTCTTGTTGAAATAGAATGCTGGGTAAATGAAGGGGAGTTTTATTTTCAAATTACAGATTCTGGACAAGGAATTCCTGCCAATGAGGTAAATAAAGTATTTGATAGATTTTTTCAAGCAAGTAATAGTAAAGTAGGGCAAGGCATCGGTTTAGCTATTGTAAAACACATCTCTGATGCTATATCTGGAAAAGTAAATGTGACAAGTGAACCGAACATTTCAACTTGCTTTTCTTTTCGTTTTCCAACAAAATTTGGAGAAGAACTATCAGAAAAAAGCTCTTATACTTTCTATGAGACCCAAAAGCTCATTCAACAAATTACCTTCAAAGAGAATAAATCTACACTATTAATCGTTGATGACAACGAATTTATACACGCTTTTTACCAAGAGATTTTCTTTGATTATAACTGTGTTTTTTCATTTGGTGCTTTGGCTGCATTAGATTTTTTAGAAAAGAATAAAGTGGATTGTGTGATTTCAGATGTTATGATGCCCAATATGGATGGTTTTGACTTAAAAGAAGCCATGAATAAAAACAAACTAACAATTCCTGTAGTCTTTGTAACGGCAAAATCTATTGTTAATAATAAAATAGAAGCATTAAGAATTGGCGTGATCGATTATATTCAAAAACCATTTGAAATCAATGAACTTAGAGTTCGAGTTCGAAATATAATCGAAAACTATCATTCAAAATTACAATATATCGATCAAGAGATTATACCTACGCAAAATAATGTACTCTCAGAAAAACAACATATTGAGCTTAAAGCACAGGATCCAATGAATATCGTCAAGAGGATGATCAAGGATATTGAAAAAAATATTTCGTCTGAAGAATACGGTGTCAAACAATTAGCAGAATCGGTTTTTTATAGTGAGAGTCAATTAAGAAGAATTGTAAAAAAACTTACTGGTTTTACTCCCAATAAACTCATTCTTGAGGTAAAACTCTTAAGAGCTGAAAGTCTATTAAGGCAATACCCTCACGCGAAAATTTATGAAATCCAACAACAGATTGGAATTAAATCCTCGCCCTATTTCTCAAAAGTATTTAAAGAACGTTTCGGAATATTTCCTTCCGAAATCTTGGAAAGAAATAACCATGTAGATATACAAAAAAATGACATAAAGGTCAATATAGAAATAGACTAGTTAATGCTTACGATTATTAACTCATGCCGTTTACGATATTAATTTTCCCCATAGGTTTAGTTTATTTTTCGAGGTGTTTTGTTGTAGAATAACTACTAATACCGATTACTTGCTAACATTACCCACTTATTTCACTGCATTCATAACTGGCTTTTAGCAATGTATCGGCATTATACCTATGGGTAAATTAACACCAAAAATGGTATAATTTCATAAAAATCGGTTTAATCCAAAACAAAAAACCATTCCTAAAATTAGGAATGGTTTTTTTTAATATGAACTCTTTTGTTCTACTAGTAACTCCAAAGGTCATGTTCGAAGTTTCTAATTTCATTTTTGATTCTTTCTGCTTCAAGAAGTTGATCAACTTTCTTCTTGTTGTAATCGTAGATATATCTATTTTGCATATTAGACTCATACTGGATTACTGAAGAAAACATTCTTTTATGGAAGAACTCATCCATTGTCATACGCTCAAAGTTGTTATATGGATTCCATACATTTGAGTTAGCCAATAACTGACGTACTTCTGGATAATACAACCAAAACAATTGTGTTTTATCATAAGATGCAGTCTCTGGATTCTCTACCAAAGCAACTGGACAGATTCCAAGAATACGTGAATCCATTACCGAACGTTTTTTGTCGAAGAAACGCTCTTCTCTAATCAAGATTTCGATAATTTGATTAGGAAGTACACGAATCGTTTGTTTACGAATCACCACTTCACCTGTATCAAAATCTTCATCTTCGATAGTTTCAACACGCTCCATTTTTTCTTTAATCTTTGCCAGTGGCATTTTGATTTCGAATAAAGCATCATCATAAGCTTGTACTTTTCCACTCTCTACAGCTCCCATCAAAACCGAGAAAAGGTTTTTACGATATGCGGTAGGCTCCACAGGATAAAACAAGGGTTGATTTGTTGGTAACTTCAAATTAATTGAAGAAACATATTGTTTATGCCACCATACGTCTTCCTCAGCAACAGCTACATAAGGAAGTGTACGACTGTCATAGTCGAAATCTCTTAAAATAAAAGTTCCGTGTTGATTATCTGCCCCTATTTTATTACTAAACTTTGATTTCTTTGTTGTTTGAGCATCTGCATTTAGCATTGCCAAACCTAGGGTTAATATGGTTAATAATCTTTTCATCCTTTGATTAGTTAACTGTTAATACTACTGGAGGACATACTTTTGTAGGAATACTTGGGTATGCTTTCGCTTTTGCACGAATTCTTACAAATGAAACATCTGATCCTGGTTTTACTCTTCTAAGTTTTTCTTTGATAGCTGGAGTGAATAAATCTCCTTTTACCGAAACCTCTTTGATATATTCTCCCTCTTTGATTCTAAGAGTATATGATTTTACTCTAAAGTTAATATCAAATGGGAAATCTCTTAGCTTAGCTCTTACTCCTTTTGTTGAAAGAAGTAATCCTTTTGCAATTCTACCTTCTGACAATCCTGCAACACTTGAAACTGGATTCGGAATACGTTTTACACGGAATTCTTTTGGTTTCCCAATTCTTTTCCCGTTAGCTGTAACAGAAATATTTACATTTTTGCTATTTCCTTTTGCTACCGTAATATCGTATTTTCCTTTTCCTGCATTCTTTTGAGCCGCTCCACTCACTGAAATTCTAACGTTTCTAGAATCTACTCCAGGAACTGAAACTTCAATTGGGTTTGGTACCCCTTGGTAGAATACATTCATTTTTGTAGGTGAAACTACTGCTGTAGGAGAGGCAACGTTATATGCATTTTGCGTTTCCCAGCTTTGAGAAGTTCCATCTGTTTTAACAATCGTAATTTTTGCACCAATTTTGTGTTCTCCCACACCTGAAGCAACAAAAGAAAGTTTTCCTTTTCCATTCTCTACAGGTAGATCAGAAGATCCATCGAAGTTTGGTTTTCCATTACTAAATTTTCTCGTAAATTCTACTTTAGGTTTTTGTTTAGAATCAAAAGCTGTTACAAAGACATCCGCTTCGTATTTATCTCCTGCAAGCAGTGATGAAGATTTAGGTACAATCATCGCTTCTAATTCGTCAAAACTAAAAGCCGATTTCCCCACTGAAGAATATAAACTTCCTACTACATCCGATTCAACTTTTACTACATCCGCTTGGATTTTTCTAAGAAATGTAAGAATCGCAATTAACGGATAATGCCCAAAAGTTGCATCCTCCCATTTTAAATTAACAGCACCTACTTTTCTATCTTTAGTATTAAAAGCTCTTTCGATATCTGCACGAATACTTGGATTTTTTGTTACTTCACTTAAACCCAATAAATAATCACGGTATTTTTCTATTTCAATACGTAATTTCTCCGCTCTTTTAGGTTTTTTCAATAATAAATTTGCAACTTTATCAAGATCATCCATTTTTTCTGGGAGTTTCATTCCTAGATCTTCATCTAGTTCTGGTTCTCCGTTCAAATTAGTAATGTCTTTATGCAATGTTTGTATATGATCATTTAATTGCTTTGCTCTTGATCGAACTTCTTCAGCAATTACTTGGTTTTCCTTAGCAGAAACCTTTTTTTCGGCCAAAGCCGCAAATGATTTATACAATTCCGTGTTATTACTCTCCATAGCAGAAACAGTGGTTGCAAAACCATCTTCTACTTTTGCGAAAGCATGTAATATGTCTTTAGATACATTCAAGGCAAGAAGAGCTGTCAACACGAGATACATCATGTTGATCATTTTTTGCCTTGGGGATAATTTACCACTCGCCATAGTAAATCAATTAGTTTTTGTTATTAAAATTCATCGCAGTAAGCATGTTTCCATAAACAGAGTTTAAAGAACTCAGGTTCTTCGTTAAGCTGTTTAATTCGTTTTGCATGTCTGCTGATGTTTTCATAGCCGCTTGCATATTACTAGCAAGCATTTGAGTAGACTCTGTATATTGCTTGTTTGACTCAATTTGTGACTCATACATTGCATTAATAGCCTCTAAACTCTTTGAAGCTTTCACAACTTCTGTAGAATAGTTAGAAGTAGATTCGGCAATAGAAACAGCTTCTCCAAGTCCATTGGCAGCATCGCTTACTTTTCTAAGACCATCTCCTAATGAAGATACCAAATCTTGATCTACTTTTGCCTTTTCTAACATATTATCAAGTCTTTGAGCAGCTGTAAGACCATCTTTTGGATCGTCCTCAACTTCCATTCCTGCTAATTCAGGATATACTAAAGACCAATCATATTCTTTTGGTGGTTTTTCAAAAGCAGATACAAAAAAGATAATCGCTTCCGTACCCAAACCAGCTATAAGCATTGCATTTGCATAAGGCCAGTGCTGAATTTTAAATAGTGCTCCCAAAATTACTACAGCTGCTCCAATACCATAGAGCTTAGCCATAAAGTTTTTTCCTTTTTTACTTTGTAAGAATCCCATAACTAGGTTGTGTTTTTTTTGTTTTTGTTATTACTATTTTTCGTAGTCAGAACGTACATTTTCGAAAGTTTTCACACATCTAAATCCGATGAATGAACTCGCTTCATTTTGGTACTGATAATCTCTTGCAGAAATTTGGATAAATGCAGCTACATCTTTCCAAGACCCACCTTTGATAACTTTTCTTTTCAATTTCTTACTATCTCCTTTTTCTGCATTATAGCGGTAATCAGGGTTTAAGTCATGATAGAAAGAGTATTGTGTTTGTTCAAATGGTGTAGCGGTCCATTCTGAAACGTTTCCACTCATATTAAATAAACCAAATCCATTTGGATGATAAGCATTAGCTGGTGCAGTAAACACATACTGATCTACCCCATACTCACCTCTTCTTGGCTTAAAGTTAGCAAGATAACATCCTTGTCTTGTTGCTGGATATGGTGTTCCCCAAGGGTAAACAGCTTTCGCTTTATTTCCTCTAGCAGCATATTCCCATTCCATTTCAGTAGGCAAACGGAAAGGCGTATCAAACGTCTTCTCCATACCAGACTTTTGACTTTGTCTTACATTTGTTCTCCAAGCACAGAATGCGTTTGCTTGTTCCCAAGAAACTCCTACAACAGGGTATTGGTCATATCCTGGGTGAGAGAAATAGTTTGAAAAGATAGGCTCATTGAATGTATAAGCATAAGCAAAATCTTTTAACCAAACTGTTGTATCTGGATAAACAGGTGCTTTTGCCGTTTTGTATAATTGAGCACTTTCGAAGTTATTTCCGTATGTTCCGTCTTCTCTATTATATCTGTTTAACGGATTTCCTAATGCTTTATTGTTGATATACTTATATTCATAAGTCCAATTTCTAACATCTAAACCAGCATTTTGATTTCCTGTAACTGTTTGATCTGGGTCATAAGAAAGCTCTTTCAAGGCATCTACAAATGCTTCATCATCTGAAGACCAGTCTATTTCAACATCCCAATTCAAGAATGGTTCATCGATAGGTTCTCCTTCCGAATCTTCCTCAACTAACTCATAACCTTCTACACCAGCTTCTGCAAGTGCTTTTCTTACGATGGAGTCACGAACCCAATGTACAAACTGGCGATACTCAGAATTGGTAATTTCAGTTTGATCCATGTAGAAACTATGCATCGTAACCGTTTTTACTGGCATAGTTTGTGCATAAGGTACATCATCATCATTAGGTCCTGTAGTGAAGGATCCTCCACCTACTTTCGTCATTCCTAAAGGTTGTTCATAATTTGGATTGATTCCTGCAGAAGATCCTACTAGTTCTGTCTGCGGCGATGAGCAGCTTAAAATCCCTGCTCCTATTAATCCAAGAAAAAATATTCGTTTCATACTATCGAAAATTATATCTTCTGTGTTGTGTTTACTAATCTACTAAAGGAATCTGTTATTTCTATAACGGAATTTCCCTTTTCTCGGTGCATCAATTGCCTTACTATAACGGATAAAGACCTCATGTGAGCCTGCTTGGTAGCTACTCAGTTGAGAAATAGTTAAGTCATAAGAATAACCAAACTGTAATCCTTGTGGTAGTTTATAAGAAAACATGAATGCTAATGCATCATCTACTCTATAAGCCATACCTGCCGTTATTTTATTTTCATACATAAAATTGGCTGCAAAATCTATTTGTGTTTGTACCTGATCCGTTTTTAAGAAAAAGGAAGGGTAGATTTGCCAACTTCTGTTTAATTCATAGTTTGCTTCTGCTAAAACGTAGTAATGACGTTTTGTATTAAAGGCAACACTATTATTCCCTGATGGTAGCTCGGCTTCAAACTCTGCAAAGTGAGTTGAAGATAAACCTATACGGTAATTGCGATAGGTAAGAGCCAATCCAATACCGATATCTGGAATAATCGCACTAGCATCTTGATCTGGGATTTTATTATCCTCAAATCCCGATCCGCCACTTGGTGTCTTCCATTCGCTATAATCAAATGCGATATTATACAGACCTGCATTCAAACCTAAAGACAAGTGTGCATCTTGGCTTAAATCAGCCTTAAAAGCATAGCTCGCATTAAATTGTCGGTAAGCAAGTCCTCCACCTGTTACGTCGTTGATAATTGTGGCTCCAATTCCTCCTGATAAGGCGTGTACTGGCATTTCAAACGAAAGTACCTGCGTGTTTGGCGCTCCTTCAAAACCTACCCATTGAGAACGGTGAAGCAAACTGACATTCATATTACCAGTTGCTCCAGCGTAAGCTGGGTTAAAAACAAATTTGTTAAACATGTTTTGTGTTAACTGGGCATCTTGTTGCGCAAACATAGACGAACAGCTCAAAATCACAAAACTAAACAAGAATAATCTCTTCATAGAAAATTAGGTTTACCCTAGTACATTCAGTTGATTGGCTAATATATAAAAAAAAAAGAAGCTTACAAATGAAATGAAAAACAAAAAAACAAATTTTGTCACTTCTGTTAGGTTATTAAAGTGTGAAATTACACTAAATTTAAAACCATATATTACTTCTCTTTCAATTCTTTAAACGAAATAGGCTCTGCTGAAAATCCAACAGAGCCTATTTGTAAAATATTTTTTAAAAAAATATTATTTCTTAGACATTGTATCGAGCATCACTGGTGTTGCAATAAACAATGACGAGTAGGTTCCTACAATTACCCCGATCAATAAGGCAAACATGAATCCTTGAATTACCTCTCCTCCTATAAAGAAGATAATCAATAATACCACTAAAGTAGTCATAGAAGTGTTCATGGTTCTACTAAGTGTACTGTTCAAGGCTTTGTTTACAATGGCCGTGTCTCCATATTTCTCATCTCTTCCTGCAATACGCTCACGGATTCTATCAAATACAACTACGGTATCATTTAGAGAGTATCCAATTACGGTAAGTATGGCTGCAATAAATGCCTGATCAATCTCTAATGAGAATGGGAGCATTCCCCAGAAAATTGAGAAGATAGAAAGCACGATTAATACATCGTGGAATACGGCTGCAACCGCTCCAAGTGAATATTGCCATTTTCCGAATCGGAAGAAAATATACAAGAAGATTACGATTAATGAACCTACAACTGACCAAAGTGCTGATTTTTCGATATCATCAGCAATCGTTGGACCTACTAGTTGTGAACTTTCGATATTATAATCGGCTCCTAGCTTAGATAATCCATTTGAAAGCGTTTCTCTTACTTCTTTATCAACATCTACATCGTTGATTCTATATTTTGTGGTAATCTTTACTTGGTTGTCTTTTCCAAATGTTTTAACGATTGGAGCTTGTTTATTTCCTTTTTCGTCTATAAATACATTGGAAAGCTCATTACGAACGTCATCTGTTTTTACGTTTTCACTGAAACTTACTACATAAGAACGACCTCCTGTAAAGTCAACCCCACGGTCAAATCCTTTTGTAAAGATTGATGCAAGTCCTCCAATAATAATCAAAGTAGAAATGGCATAAGCAATTTTTCTTTTTGATAGGAAATCAACATTATTGTTTTGGAAAAGATTTTTAGTGATCGAAGTATAGAAAGAAACAGACTTTCCTTTATCCATACTTTTTTCCAAAATGAGTCTTGTAATAAAGATGGCTGCAAATAGAGAGGTAAGAATACCGATAATTAAAGTAGTGGCAAAACCTCTAATAGGACCTGTTCCGAATACATATAGTACAATAGCCGTTAACAAAGTAGTGATATTGGCATCCAAGATTGCGGCATAAGCATGACGGTAACCATCTTTAATTGCTTGCTTAATTCCTTTTCCAAGTTTTAATTCTTCTTTTATACGCTCAAATATAAGAACGTTTGCATCTACTGCCATACCTATGGTAAGTACAATACCGGCTATACCTGGAAGTGTTAGAACGGCTCCCATAGCTGCAAGTACACCAAAGATGAAAAGCATATTCAATACTAAAGCGATATCTGCAGAGATTCCAGCTTTTGAGTAATAGAATACCATATAGGCAAGTACGACTAATAAAGCAATAACGAAAGAAAGCATTCCAGACTCAATTGCTCTTTGTCCTAATGATGCTCCTACTTCTTCTGCTTGAATAATTCTTGCTTTTGCTGGAAGTTTACCTGCCTTTAATACGTTTGCAAGGTCATCTCCTTCTTCTATCGTGAAATCTCCAGAAATTTGTGAAGATCCACTTGGAATTTCAGAGTTTACTGTTGGGAATGAATAAACCAATCCGTCTAATACAACAGCAACAGATTTTCCGATATTATTTTTTGTAATACGACGCCATTTTTGAGCTCCTATTGAGTTCATACGCATCGATACGATTACTTGTCCTGATGGATCTGTGTGTGAAGAAGCTTCTGTAATTACATCTCCAGAAAGCGCTGGCTCTCCATTTCTTTGACCTCTTAGTGCCAAAAGAGTATAAACATTCGCTTCTTTATTCATTGGCTTAACAGACCATGCGAATTTTGTATATTTCATTCCTGCAGGCATCAAACGCTTTACGTCTGGTCTGTTTAGGAAATTCATTACTTTTTCACGATCTTGCTCTTTGGCATAACCTACAATTGGACCTCCTTGTACTTGTCCTTGCTCATTTACTGCTGGGAAAAGAACTTCGAAAAGAGGATTAAACATATTCTTAAGAGAATCTGTTTGAGCAGCAGCCGTAGCGTTACTGTCTAGTGCTTTCTCTATTTCTTCTTTTGCATCAGCAACTGAAGAATCTGTAGTTTCCGCTTCTTTTACAAGATCGTCTAACAAATTAGACGTTTTTTCTGTTGCTTCAGAATTCTCTCCTCCTGCAATATTTACCTCAGGAGTTTCAGCTCGTTTTTCGGTTTGTTGCAGTCTTTCATTAGCCTTGAAAATAAAAGGCATTATTTCAGACGCATCTCTTGTTTCCCAAAATTCTAGATGTGCCGCTGTGGTGATCAAATCTTTTACACGCTCAACATCTTTTACCCCAGGAAGCTCGATAAGAATACGACCCGACTGAGCTAATTGTTGAATATTCGGTTGTGTTACCCCAAATTTATCAATACGTGCACGTAGAATAACAAAGGCATTTTCTACAGAAGCATCAACTTCTTTCTTCACAATTTCCAGTACCTCTTCATCTGGTGCACTGAAAGCAGAAAACTTTGAACTTAAAGTTTGTGTTCCAAAATATTTTGGATCATGAAGTTTCGCTCCATTTCCTACTTCTTGAAAAGCTTTGTAAAAAAGTGTCAAGAAATCATCCTGTGAATCTTTTTCAAATTCTTTTGCCTTAGCAATTGCCGCTTGAAAAACTGCATCATTTTTGTCTCCAACCATGTTTTCGATAAGGTCGGCAACAGATACTTCTAAGATTACGTTGATTCCCCCTTTAAGGTCAAGTCCTAGATTTAGCTCGTTTTCTTTTACCACTTTGTAAGTCAAAGAGTTTGGTAAGATAGACGAAACGGGTTGATGAGCGACAGAATCTAAATAAGCTTGTACTGATGTAGTCTCTTGTGCTTGAAATACTGCTTCTGCTTCATTTTCAACACTTTTTGCCAAATATGTAAACGATAACTCGTATAGACAAATAAGCGCGAAAATAATTGCAAAAGCTCTAATAATTCCTCTGTTTTGCATTTATCTCTGAATTTTATTCTTTTTTCTGAACGTGCAAATATAAAATTTAATAACAAAAAAAGGGCATTTTGGACAAGCAATTTTAATCCTATTTTGTGTTTTCTAATGCCAAATGCTCACTATTTTTCATGGAATTAACATTTTCTAAACATTAAAATCAGTCACACTGGCTAAATCTATGTTTCAAAACACTTCCAAAAGAAATCAAACAATAGTTATTCACAAATTACGTTCACAAGATGATTCCATTATTTTTTAGGAGTTTATCGAAGAAATTAATTCTTTAGTAGATATTAACATTAAATACCTAATTAATTAAGGAATTACACTTAAACTTGCATTTGCATTACAAAATCCTGTTAATTTAATCAGATGAAACAAAAAGCTTTAGTTTATATTTCATTGATCATTTCAATGATTTTTGCCACTCAATCTTTAGCTCAATCTAAGATTACCCTAAGTGGATATGTCAAAGACAAAAGTTCCTCAGAAGAGCTTATAGGTGCGAATATTGTCATCAAAGAAATTGGTAAAGGTATTTCTACCAATGCTTATGGATATTATGCGATTGATCTAAAACCTGGCAACTACACCATAGAAGTAAGTTTTATAGGATATGATACTTATACCGAAAAGATTGATTTAAGCTCATCGAAAACTAGAAACTTTAGCCTGAGCGAAAGTGCTAATATCATTGGAGAAGTAGAAGTAACCGATGAAAAAGAAAATGCCAATGTAAAGAATGCCGAAATAGGAACGGTAAAAATCTCTGCAAAAGTCCTCAAAAAAGTTCCTGTAGTATTGGGAGAACAAGATTTGATAAAATCATTAACCCTTCTACCAGGAATCACCACACCTAGAGAAGGTGCTAGTGGTTTTAATGTTCGAGGAGGAAAAGTGGATCAAAACCTTATTTTACTAGATGAAACGGTGGTTTTTAATTCTTCTCATTTATTTGGATTCTTCTCTGTTATTAACGCAGATGCCATTAAGGATGCAACCCTGCACAAAGGAGGAATCCCTGCTGAGTTTGGAGGGAGATTATCTTCTGTTTTAGACATCAAACAAAAAGAAGGAAATATGAAAGAATACCACGGAAAAGGTGGTGTAGGACTATTAGCCTCTAGACTGATGTTAGAAGGGCCTATTGTAAAAGAAAAAGGTTCTTTTATGATTGCAGGAAGACGTTCTTATGCAGACTTATTCCTACCGCTTGTGGGGAATGAGGGAATTAGCGATGCTGCGCTATATTTTTATGATTTAAACTTAAAAGCAAACTATAAAATAGATGATAACAACCGTATTTTTCTTTCAGGTTATTTAGGAAGAGATGTTTTTGATTTAAGCTCAGACTTTGGTTTCGATTGGGGATCTAGCAATTTCGCCATTAGATGGAGCAGAATTGTGAACCCAAAATGGTTTTCTAACTATTCTTTAGTGTATTCAAAATATAACTATAACCTTGAAGTAAAATCTGGAGCAACGCAATTTAATTGGGATGCAGATATAGAAACCACCAATTTGAAAACAGATCATACTTTTTTCTTGAACACAGAAAACAAGTTGAAAGCAGGTTTAAACGCAACCAGATATTTCTTTAATCCTGGAAAATTCACCTCAAACAACACAGAAGGGTTTAATGCCGTTTTAGATAAAAAATATGGAATAGAAAGTGCTGCATATATTTCTCATGAAATAGAGCCTTCACCGCTTTGGTTACTAGAATACGGAATTCGAGCCAGTGTTTATATGAATACAGGTAGGCAAAAAGTAGGAATTTTTGAAAACAACGAACCCATTTATTGGAATCCAGAAATAAACGATTATGTTTCTCGTGAACCTATTAACTCAAAGTATTACTACCCAAGTGAAATAATCTCAAGCAATTTTAATTTATTACCAAGATTAAGAGCTCGTTATACGCTAGATGAAACCTCTTCTTTAAAACTGGGTTATAACAGAATGTCACAAAATCTACATTTAGTTTCCAATGCCACTTCTCCTACTCCAATAAATATTTGGATTCCAAATAGTGAGCATATCAAACCAGAAATTGCTGATCAAATTTCTTTGGGTTACTTTAAAAACTTTGATGACAATAAATACAAACTTTCTGTAGAAACCTATTACAAACATTTATCAAATGTAATTGACTATAGAGATTTACCAGATCTAACACTCAACAATCATATAGAAAACCAAATGCTTCCAGGAATTGGAAGGAGTTATGGATTAGAAGTGTATTTAAAGAAAAATCGTGGAAAATTCACGGGTTGGATTTCTTATACTTTGAGTAAAACCGAAATAAAAATAGAAGGTTTTGGGGGCGAAGGAGAACCTGGAATCAACAATGGAGAATGGTATGATGCCTCTTATGACAAAAGACATGATTTATCAATTACAGGAATGTACGACCTTTCGGATAGATTATCGCTTTCTGCCAATTTTGTATTTGCCACAGGGATTCCAACCAATTATCCTGTAGCTGTTTTTGAAAGAAATGGAGAATACTTCCCTGTATATGATGGAAAAAGAAATGCCAGTAGAATTCCAAATTACCACAGACTAGACCTAAGTGCTGTGTATAAACTAAACAAAGACCCGAAAAAGAAATTCAAATCTGATTTAGTCTTTAGTATTTACAATGTTTATGACCAATATAATGCTGCTGCAATCACCTTCCAGTACGATGCAGACAAAGGAATTAATCAAGCTTTAAAAAGAACCTATTTCGGAATCATTCCTTCGGTAACGTGGAACTTTGAATTCTAAAAAATATCAAAAGAAAAAAAAATCATGAAAAAATACATTTTACCATTTATTCTACTCACTTCTCTGTTATTTCTTTCTTGCGATAATCCTATTGATGTAGAAATAGAAAACGAGGCCGCCACAAAACTGGTTGTTAAAGGTGGAATTTTTCATCATACAAACAAACCTACAGATGGCTACCAAGAAATCACCTTAACAAAATCACTCCCTTATTTTTCTGATTTAAAACAGGATGTCTCTGTGAGTAACGCTAAGGTTGTTGTGGTAGATCTAAGTAATAATAAAGAATACTTATTACAAGAAAAAAACAACAAAAAAGGCGTGTACACAACTAATGACCTCGTGGGAAAAATTGGGACTAGATATCAGTTAAAAATCAATGTAGAACTCGATGGAGAAGAACAAGAATTTTTAGCCGAAGATTATATTCATTCTAAAGCTCCTGCTATTGATACACTTTATATAAGAAAACAATTCAATGTATTTAGAAATGATACTGTAAGATATCTTTCTATCAAATTTAGAGATGACGATGCTGTTGATGACTTCTTCTATTTTGAAACATTCATTAATGACAGCCTACAAGATATTGGACTAGGAGGAACAGGAAGACCCTTTTTTAGAAATCTGTTAAAAGATACTGATATCTCAAACTGGATTGTGGAAAATGGGGTAAAAAGAACTCCTTATTACGATTTACTATTTGATGTAGAAGAATACTATTATGAAGGGAAACAACCACTAGATGCCTTTGCAAAAATGCATACGATAAGTGAGGAAGTTTTGTTGATTCTTAATAAACTCTACAATAATTTTGGATCTGGAACGGATACTCCTGCTGCAAAAGTTCTCACAAATATTCAAAACAAAACATATCCAGATCGTTTTCCTTTGGGTGTTTTTATGTGTGGAAGCATGAGTACAAAACAAAAAGATTTTAAATTCTAAATAGAATTTCCCTAAATCATATAACTAAAAAAGTCTCGAGAAATCTCGAGACTTTTTTTGTTGTATAAAGTGATGTACTTAATCAGTGTAATTACACATTAATTCACCATTTTTCTTTCAACTTGAACAAGCCATCCAAAAGGATCTGCTTTATCTTGTGATCTAATAGCGTCTAGCTCTAGTTTAAGTTGGTCTGAAACATGCTTATCTATATCCGTTTTAATGAGTGCACCCTCAATATCTATCTCAGCAATATTTGAAATAGTAGCGGCAGTACCTGCTCCAAAAGCCTCTTTTAACAAACCACTTGCTGATGCTTCTTTTAACTCTTCTAAAGAAATTTGTCTTTCAGAAACTTTTATTCCAAGGCTTTTTGCAAGAATAATTATACTATCTCTAGTAATCCCAGGAAGAATAGAACCCGAAAGCTCAGGTGTTACTAACTCCTCTCCTATTACAAAGAAAATATTCATGGTTCCAGCTTCTTCCACATATTTGTGTTCCTTGCTGTCTGTCCACATCAATTGATCAAATCCTTTGTTGATCGCCAATTTTGCAGGATGAAAAGATCCGGCATAGTTTCCAGCAGCCTTAACATCTCCTGTACCTCCTTCTGCAGCTCTTGAGTAATGTAACTCTGTTAATAACCTTACAGGTTTTTGGTAATAAGCATCTACAGGACAAGTCATAATTATCACTGTGTATTTGTAGCTATCAGCGGCTTTTACACCTTCTCCTGAAGCATACATTACAGGTCTAATATACAAACTAGATCCTTCATTTGCTGGTACCCATTCTCTATCAATATCAAGCAAAGTAGTAAGACCTTCCATAAATTTCTCCACAGGGAGTTCTGGCATTTCTAGTCTCTTTGCTGTTCTGTTAAAACGTTTGGCATTCTCTTCCGGACGGAAAAGGACTACTTCGTTATCATTGGTTCTGTAAGCTTTCATTCCTTCGAAAAAAGCTTGCCCATAATGCAAAGCCTGCATTGATGGCATAATAGTTAACGGTCCATAAGGTTTTACTGTCCCTTGGTTCCATTCCCCATTCTCAAACTCGATAACGAACATGTGGTCTGCAAAACAGGTACCAAATGGAAAATCACGGTAGTTACACGTTGACAACTTCGATTCTTTAATAAATTCTATATCCATATCGTTGGTATTTTGCGGACACAAAATTACGAAATTTTAAGCGTATATGGAGGGAGTTTTAAGAGTTGTTTACTCCTTAACAGATTTACTTATCGGTGTTTTATTACAATCAAACGATATTTATCACCCACTTATCGAAACTGTTGAAAAGTTTAGCACAAAACCTATAAGAACACCAAAATTAAAACCGTTGTAAATACAGGAAATGAATGCTGATAACTGGTATGATTCTTATTTTGGGCTGATAATTTTTTGTTTTTGGATATGGTTCGAAAAATATTTTCCCTTTTGGCTAAAACAATCGACTATGAGTCCAATATGCCCTTATCTAAATCTGTTTTCGAAAAAATAAATGACGGCTTCTTTTCCGATAACACAAGAGAACTAGCTAATAAAAACAACTCATACTTCTCATTGTAATGTTTCGATTTTATTTAACATCTATAGTAATCAACACCGTATTAATTTTTTCAAGCTTTGTTTTGTTGGAATTTTTGATAGAATCTTTCTTGATGTATAATGCCCACTCAAAACTTTTAGGAAAATTGACTGTTATTTCAGATTTAAGTCTGACGTATTTTTTTTACAGATTTTTCTTTCTGCTTTTATCACCACTGACTATTCGAGTTTTTAAAAAATACCAATATCATTGGGTAGTCTTTTTAGCTCTCAATATTTCTATTAGCATTCTTTATTTTCTCTATAATAAGAATCACATTGGTTGGGAAAGATTAACTTATGAAGTATCATTTTTTGTAACAATAGGTTTCTTGGTCTCTATTTTGATTCATTTTTCACAGATGCTTATAGGACGGAAGTTGTTACCAAAATTTTATAGAAAGCATTAATTCGCTCATCGCAACTTTAGTTCACTAAATAAAGGTCAAATAGTTCGTCAAGAGATTCTTTTGTCAAGTTAAGTTAGAATTAAACAAGAACCCCCAAAACACTACTACCGACCCATTCACTTTTAATATCAATAGCTCTCTAGCAGAAAAACAATCAAAACTAACTCCCTTAATACCAATAAATTTCGTAAATTGATATACTTTTTTACCTAACCTCAAGAAAACAGTTATAGAACCATAACGCTTATTACAACAATAAGAAGTAAAATTCTTAAAATCTTCACCTCAAATATTGTAAAAATGAGAAATATAATTTCCTCTTTGACACTTGCTTTTATCTTTTTATATTCATCAAGTTTTTCGCAAACCATTGAATCTAGTTTAAAAATTGGAGGATCTTATGAAGACAAAGCTTGGGATATCGTTAAAGACAATTTAGGGAATATATATATCACTGGTGGATTTTCAAATTCAGTTGATTTTAATCCTAATGGAAATCCCAATTACCATCAGGCACAAGGAGTAAATTCAAATGATATTTTTGTTGCAAAGTATGATGAAAGCCTACATCACATTTGGTCATTTGCATTAGGAGGTCAAGCATGGGAAAAAGGGGCTAAATTACTAGTTGACGATTCCCTAAATGTATATATAATAGGTAAAAGCGTTGGTAATATTGATTTCGATCCTTCAAACGGAGTTTACAGTTTTGATTGTTCTCCATCAAATGGATTTATAGCAAAATACAATGAAAATGGTACTTTCAAAGCTGTTAATCGTCTTCCTTCAATTGCAACCGATAATATAAATACTAAGATCTTTATCGATCATCAGAATAATATTTTCACATACTCCAACGATTATTTGTCTAAATTCAATTCTACACTACAATTAATCTGGACAAAAAAGATAAATGGTAATCCTGAACTACTCAACAAATCTGTATTTTATGCAATAAAAAATTTCAAAACCCCCTTTTATTCATCTACATTTAGTGAGAAAAAACTTCTGGTAGAAAAACATGACCTTATGAATGGAGATTTGATTTCCAATAAACTATATGGGCTTTCTAGTGGTTCTGTTAGTGGTGGGTTCATTAAAAGAACTAAGAATAATAAGTTAATTATATATGGGAAATTTTGGGGAACTATGTCGCTTTATGGAAATAACGACACTATTTCGATTTCAAATTTGGAGTATGGAAATTCTCCACACGGGAAGTATCCAATAGAAAGAGATTTTATAGCAATGTTTGATACCCTAGATAATATTCATTGGGCAAAAAACTTTAATGGCAAAAGTCCAGAACCATACCTTATTGAAACTGATAATAATGGAAATATTTATACTGTAGGATTTATAAACTTCAAAGCTAATTTCGACCCAGATGATTATCTAACTCTAACTAATGCTGGATTTGGTAATTATATTGCGAAATATGACAGCAATTTTAAATATTGTGCTTCTTCACAATTCTTGGGCGGAAGCTATAATGATTTCATTAGCGGCTTCAAGATTTATAACGACACAGCGATTATTTGCGGTCATTTTCTTAATACGATCAACCTTGACCTAAACAACTCAGACCACTCGTTGACAACAGATTATCTCGAAGATATATTTATAGCTCGTTATTCAAATTTTGATATTTTAACAAATCCAATATCTATTTTTGAAAACAACATAAGCTCATCTCAAATTAGCGTCTCTCCAAATCCTTCAACCGGTATTTTTAACCTGCATTTAAAATCGATTGCAGATGTTATCAAAATTAAAATATATGACTTAAAAGGTAAAGTTATCCTTTCCAAAACGACAAAAGAAAATTTTATACAATTCGACTTATCAAACTATCCTCCATCAATTTATTTTCTAAATATTATTTCAGATGAATCATTTGTTTCGAAAAAAATTATTAAGATTAGATAACACTATCATTAAATAAAAAACACCAATTATCGGACAACTAACTCCTCTCCTTTTGAATAAACTGTGACAAATTAATATTTCCTCTAAACTCATTTGAGTACTTGTTACCAATCCTTAATCTCAGTTTAGTTTCAAATACTCCATTATAAACAGAAACCAAAGTAACCAAACATTTTTGAGAAGGAATAAAAAGCCAAGGAACTCCTGTACCAAAACCTATCATTCTTCCTTTTTCAATATCTTGCCAATACCCTAAAGTATCTTGTGCTTGCAGTCTTATACTCAATTCTCCAAAACCTACACAAACAGTATCCTTACTACTATTATTAATCAATACAGGATATCCCAACACGGGTATTTGATAATCTAAACTCCAATTACCTACAGTCTGACTGGTATCAACTATCAATTGAAGAGAATCAAATACCGAGTACTGTTGACAATCAAAAGAATAATCATCAGTGAAGTAAGGATTTACCAACTCCAAATGCTCTAAACGCTTTGCTCTTTCTTCATCAATTCTTTTAGACTTCTTGTATTTCAATGTAGAATCAGAAAGCACCACTATTGCTGGCGGAGGTAATTTTGCAGGAATATAAGAATACAAATAACTGACACTTATAGAATCTTCATAATCACCTACATAAACAATAGGGTAATATGCATTCCCGAATTTCTTCGAATTTAGTTTTGGTAAACTTTCATTAGCTCTATTATCAAGAAGAATGGGCACCTTAAATTCATCCTTACAACGCTTCGCAGAATGTACTTCCATATCACAAGAGCTTAGGAAAACTGAAAAAATTATCACGACAAGTACTGATCTCATATATCGATTTTATTAATTCAACATTATTACTTTTTCAATTTCATTCAAATCAATTTGTGTTTTTAGATTTCCAAACAAGACCGTGGCTTTGGTTCTTTTTTCAAATTGTCGAAATAATCACCTAGGCAAACAACCTTTATAAAACTCTGAATCTTGATATAACAACTCCACAAGAATGTTGAGCTTCTCATTTTCAGCAGGCTGATTCATCTGTAATTTTTGATAATTTCTCCAAGTAGCAGATCTTTTTAAAATAATTCCAAAATTGGGGCACCAAAAATAGATAACACATCCATCTACAGCTAAATAGTTCCTTGCATATTTATAGACCTGATAAGACTGCCCATTAAAAGTATAATTTTTACTTGAAACAAAATCAAACACTTTATTAGATTTTTTACCATTTGAAAAATACTCTGGCAAAAAATCTGAATTTTCACTTAATCTAAATGTTATCGTATCTTGTTTTTCAGTGTCTTCATAAATATATCTAAGCTTATGAACGCTATCTCGTATTTCCATACTAAAATGAACTCTAAAAGAGCGAATAACTACTCCATCATAGTCCTGAAAATTATAATCTTGATAAGAATACTGTCTATCCAACTTTTCATTATGATTACCACAAGAAATATTGATTTGAAACAAAACAAGTCCTAACAAAAAAACAAATACAGCCCTCATAAACACCAGTTAAACAATTGCAAAACACTCAAATATAAAAAATCACTTCCGATAATCCTTCCGAATTTTTTCAATTTTATTCAAATCAATTTGTGTTTTTAGATTTCCAAACAAGACCGTGGCTTTGGTTCTTTTTAATTCAATAATCTGTCCTGCATCAGAACCTCCTACGAGCCTTACCAAATCTCCTTCTTTGAAATCGGGCATTTCCTCGCTTTTTCTTTCTTTAAAAACAGGAGGGCGTTTTTTCGTAGTAACTTCTACTCTGGATTCGGTTTCTACCAATTTTTTAAACTGCTGGAAAACCTCTCTTGTTTTCCTTCCTCTTTTGTATTGAATGATAATTTTTTCGAGTTTTTTCCCAAGATTGAGTTGGCGGTCATTTTCCTCAACTCTACCGATTAAATTCTTCTCTTTCTGATCTAAATATTCCAGTTTTTTATCAAACTCTTTTTTGAGTGTATGCGTTCTTTTCGTTTTTTTTCTGAGGTTCTGTTTTTCGAATTCTAAAGCCGTATTGAGTTTTTGGTATTGATTGACGAGTTCTTCGTATTTCATATTCTCATCACTCACTTTTTCCTTTCCTTTTCTGATGATTTCTTCGGGAATTCCGATATTTTGAGCCACCTCAAAAGTAAAAGAACTCCCCGGTCTCCCCACATGAAGCTGGTAAAGTGGTTTTAGTTTTTTCTCATCAAAAAGCATAGAAGCATTTTGCACACCACTCATTTCTTCTGCCATCAGTTTAATGACACCATAATGCGTAGTAAGTACAGAAAAACTTCCTTTTTTATACAGTTCTTCAAAGAAAACAGAAGCCAAAGCCCCTCCCAAAATAGGATCTGACCCCGACCCAAATTCATCAATGAGAATCATGGAATTGGGTGTTGAAAACTCCAAAATCTCTTTCATTTTCTTGAGTCTATGACTATAAGTACTCAACTCATTTTCTATAGATTGATTATCTCCAATATCCGTAAAAATCTCTTCGATCATACAAAAAGTACTATCGCTATGAACAGGGACTTTTATTCCGCACTGGAACATCAATTGGAGCAGTCCAACTGTTTTCAAACTTATAGATTTCCCTCCAGCATTCGGTCCCGAAATAACAATCATATTTTGATAATCACTCAGCTCGATATTTTGTGGAAAAACCTTTCTTCCTTTATCTTTGTAGTTCACTACCAAAAGCGGATGAAAAGCATCTTTCCAAACCATTTTTCTTTGTTTAGAAATCTTTGGAATGACTCCAGAATACAATTTCCCAACACGGATAATAGCGTGTAATCTATCCAGTTTTTCTTGGATGATACTTTGCTCTTTTACAAAGTCTTTTCTTTCTCGAAAAACCTGAGTAAGCTCCAGCAAAATCTTTCTTATTTCTTCTTTTTCTTCTTCCAAAAGGTTGAAAAAATCTCGATTATAAGAGCTACATTCCTGTGGCTCTATATATACCACATTACCCGATTTACTCTCTCCAAAACGCCTACCCGATACTTTTTTCTTATGTTCTGCAAGTACTGCCAGAAGCCTTGTATTGTCCATATAGGTTTCCACCGTTTCGGCAAGAAAGCCGTTTTTCCCATAGCGGGTAACGGCAGATTGAAATTTTTTGGCACTCGAACGCCTTACTTGTTCTTTTTTTATTCTTATTTCCTGTAAAGCATTACTAGCAGTGGATTTTACTTCTTTTTGTGCATTAAACACTTTTAGAATTTCCTTTACCAAGACTTTTTCAAGGCCCAAAACCTCAAACATTTTCCTGAGCATAGGACTGCCTTCCACATTATTCTTAAAATATCTTATGACTTTATTCGCCCAATCTATCGTGGTCAGTAGATCAAAAAAGTCATCTATTTGCAGAATGGCATTTTCAATTCGCAGCACCTTATTGATTTTAATTAAGTCTTTGTACTGAAAACTAGGAAAAACAGTATCTTCCTGAAGATGAGAAAATTCCTCCAAAACACAAAAATGCCCACCTAAATTCCTAATAGTGGAATAAGGTTGAATATTTTGGAAATATGTCTTGTTTTTTTCGCTTTCCGAATGCTCTTTGAGCCAATCCAAAACTTTACTAAATTCTAATTCTTCTTTTACTGAGTTCTTTATCTTTTTCATCTCCTTGTTCAAAATGCATTACAAAAGTACCAACTTTTGTAGGTTATACCATTTATTGTATTAATTTACCCATAGGTTTTCGTTTATTTCTAGAAGTATTCGTTATAGAACATCCCTCTTCCTCTCCCGAAAAATCGGGACAAGTTCTTCAATGTGGGCAACACCGTAAATGGTATAACTCACTTAAAAATATGCTAAAAGAGTGTAAATATTTTGCATGGAAAAAATGGTTTTCTTATCTTGATGCTCAAACTAATCAAATCGATATATGAAGAATCTTTTTTTACTCTCACTTTTTCTATTTTCTATTTCATTTTCATATTCTCAAAAAAATCAAACCTACACAGATAAAAAAGGCAAAAAACATCTTTGCGGAACCTTTGATATTACCACTTTAAAAACAGATACCAGCTTTTCTACTTGGTATCAAAAATATTATGAATCCATTTCTTTAAAAAGCGAGGAAATAGACTGGGCAAGCAATCTTGAAGATGTTCAAGTAGAAATTTTCCTCGGCACTTGGTGTGGAGACAGCAAATACTACACGCCAAGGTTTATTAAACTTTGGGATGATTTACAACTCCCAAATGATCATCTGAAACTTACTGGGCTATACTATTTAGACAATAAAAAGAAAGTGGGACCCAATGGGGAAGAAAAAGGAAAACTCATCCATAGAGTTCCTACTTTTATCTTCTATCGTGACAACAAAGAAATAGGAAGAATTGTTGAATCCCCAGTAAATTCTATGGAAACAGATTTGGCTCAGATTGCATTAGGTTACCCCTCTAAACCCAATTATCGTGCTGCAAACTATCTCATGTATTTAATAGAGAACGAATCCATTGAATACGTCAAAAAATACAAAGACACCTTGATTCAAAACTTGGGAAGCATTTGCACTGCATCAAAAGAACTCAACACACTTGGCTATCTTTATTTATCTGCAAAAAAACTAGACATTGCCACTACTATTTTTGAAATAAACACCCAAATATTCCCATACAAACCCAATGTATATGACAGCTACGCCGAGGCCTTAGAATTATCTGGAAATAAAAATAAAGCCCAAGAAATGAAGGCAACCGTTTTACGACTTGAGCCTGATTTTTATAGTGAATAATCAGTGTGAGTTATTTACAGAATCAATAGGTTCTAATTTATAATTTAGAACAATCAATTCCTCAACAGTATTCATCTTTGCTATAAATTAATTAGCATTCAAAAAAAGATGAAAACGATTAAATCAACAAAACTATTAGTCTTAACACTCTTGTTTTTAGGACTACTGACTTCTTGCGACAAAAAAGACATTGTTGTAGGTGATCTAGTTCCTAAAACCGTTGTAGACGATTTAAGCCTTCCCTCATTTACACTTTCTGATGGGACTAAACTCCATTTAGAAACCTTTGGAAACCCTTCAAATCCAGTTGTGATTATTCTACATGGAGGACCAGGAAATAGTTATCGACCCTATCTCAGGTGGAAATCCCTGAGTGATGATTATTTTCTTGTATTTTGGGATCAAAGAGGTGCAGGGCTATCAGAACGTTCAGCAAACGATAAACTAACGCCTCCTCAATATCTAAAGGATTTACACGAGATAGGAAACCACTTTAGCCCTTCAAGAAAACTGTATCTTATTGGACATTCTTGGGGTGGTGCGTATGCATCATACTACATTCAAAAATATCCAAATAGAGTTAAAAAAACAGTACTTCTTGAGCCTGGACCACTTAATAAGGTAGCCATGGAAAACACAAATCCTACAGCCAAAAACTTCTTTGACAAAGAACTACAAGCTTTTCTTAATAATTCCGATTACCTAATTCCTCAAAATGATGAAAAAGCAGACTATTTTAGAATGACTAGCCAATTTGAAGAAAAAACACATGAAGATACAGACACTAGACAAGGATATCGCTGTAACTACTTTATTAACGAATGGAGAGGACTTTGGGATAAATCTTATTCGGCAGATTTTACAAAAGGAATCAAAGAGAACTTCAAGAACGATGTACTTTTTATTGCTGGAACATCAGAACGATTGGGTGTAGATTATCAAAAAAACTATCAAGCTCCATATTTCAATTTATATAACAATAAAATTATGACCATTGAAGGAGCTAGTCATTATGAGATTTTAGCTCATTCCAAAACGCTTCCTTCTATTAGAGATTATTTTCAAAACTAAAAAAACAAACGATGAAAAACACAATAACATTCTTCGTATTCCTAGCCTTTACAAACAGTGTAATTGCTCAACAAATAAATAATATTTTTGCTTTTAGAAATGACAACAAAAATAGCGTTAGCATTCATCTGGAAATGGATCCAGCTTTGGTTGGAGGTATTTCCTACAGTAGAGTTATGAATCTTTCTTTGGGTAAATCGAGCAAAAAAATTCTTGGAAATATTGGATGGAAAACCTACCAAATGAATTATTCAGATTTCAATATAAACCTATCAACTACTGTACTTAACAATACATCTTTTAATATGATTGTGAATATTGGGGCTGAAAACAAATTCTTAAAAAATACGGTGCACAAAGCCAATATTCAAAACATCATCGTAAGTCTGATGCCTGGGTATTTTTCAGACAAATGGTATATGGGAATAGAGCTGATGCATAAACGCCTTTTGGGAGCATATTTTAAACATACTGATTACTATAGAAGTATTTTTCCTAACGTAAAAGATGGTTGGTATAATTATGAAAACAATTATTGGAATCTATCACTCAACTGCGGAGCACGTATGGCGAAAAACTGGGACATGGATTTAAGAGTTGGATATCGTATGCCTAGTAACTTCAAAAGCTATAAACCTTATCTCATCCCATACTTTGTGAATATTGGTATTAATCATAGATTTTAATACCAATAATTTCCCAAAAGCACTCATTTACTCCAAATATACCTTTGGTTATCATCACTCCAAATGTAAAAAAATGAGTTACCAAATATTCATAAATCAGAAGGTGCAAAAAGAATATTTTACAAAACTCATTAAAAATCAATACCTTTACAGGAAATTTAACGAGATATGCAACTTTTCAGACATTCCAAATTATTTTTCCAAACGGAAATCAAAAGATTCTTTACTATTTTCGCTGTTGGTGTTTTGCTCATAAGCTGTACCTGCGAGGATTCAGAACCGATGAATTGTGATTTCAATACAATTGTTAGCCCTGAAGAATATTCTGATGCACCTTCTGATTTTGTAAAAATTAATCATCTAGAAATAACAGAGAATTGTCTTTATATCAATTTTAGCTCCAGCGGTTGCAGTGGTGATACATGGGAAGTAAAACTCATAGACTCGGGTGTTATTTTAGAATCAAACCCACCACAAAGAAATTTAAGGCTTTCATTAAAAAACGATGAAACTTGTTTGGCTTACCTTACAAAAGAATTATCATTTGATATCTCAAATCTTCAAGTAGAAGGGAGCGATGTGCATTTGCGTTTTTCGCAATCAAATGCAAATATTCTTTACCAATATTAATTGCAAACTTTAGTAAACACGCTCAATTCTCATTGATGAAAAGGGTGGCAATATTGGAAACTCAATACACAAAAAACCTCAAGCAGAATTTTCTACTTCACCGCTATACAAGAAATCTCTACATGAACGTCTTTGGGTAATTTTACTACCTGAACTGCTTCTCTTGCAGGTGGGTTTTCTGAAAAAACCTGAGCATAAGCTTCGTTCATTTCGTTAAAATCATTCATATCTTTTAGAAAAATGGAGCATTTTACGATATCCTCTTTTTCAAAACCTGCTTCTTCCACCAATGCCATCAGGTTGCTGAGTACCAAAAAGGTTTCGTGAGTGATTCCTTGGTTAATTTCCAGTTCGCCACTTTTGGGGTGTATCGCAATTTGCCCTGAAACAAAAAGTTGATTTCCCTTTACGACTGCTTGATTATAAGGCCCGATTGGTTTTGGGGCATTTTCTGAAATAATTGCCTTTTTCATAAAAAATTGTTGGTTCAAAGTTTAGATTCCTTACTTTTGAAACTGCATAAAAACAGCGACAACCAAAGATAGGATTTTTGATGAAGAAACTGATTCTTATAGATAATTTTGATTCTTTTACTTACAACCTCAAGCATTATTTAGAACAATTTGCACATGTGGATGTGGTACGTGTAGATCAATTATCGCTTTCGCAAATAGAACAATTTGACGGAATCATTATTTCTCCTGGACCAAGACTCCCTACTGATTACCCAATTCTTTTTGAAGTCTTAGAAACATATTCTCTCCAAAAACCCATTTTAGGAGTTTGCTTAGGTATGCAATGTATGGCTATGTATTTTCAGCATTCTTTAGAGAATATGGAATTTGTGAAACATGGTGTTTCTGAAACACTTGATAATATAGCAAATGATCATTTTTTATATCAACATCTTCATTTCCCCATTGAGGTAGCTCGTTATCATTCTTGGGGAATCCCACTTTCTTCAGCACTCAAAAAAGACTTTGAAATCACCAGTACGATAGACCATTACTGCATGTCTTTTCAGCACAAACAACTCCCACTCACTGGCGTACAATATCACCCAGAGTCAATCATGACTCCTCAAGGTTTAAAAATCATAGAAAATTGGGTTTTATCTCTTTAATTAATAACCCTTTCTTAGTGACAGAAATCCCTTTCTTGTAACTTTTTTATTTTACCTTCGTTTTCCTTACAAATCAATACCTGAATGACTCAAGAAGATTATCAATCGCTTGTAAAAAAAGAAGCTCCAATACTTTTTGGATTTGTTTTTAAACTTACAAAAAACAAATCTTTAACACAAGATATTGTTCAGGATGTATTTCTCAAATTTTGGGAAAAGAAACCAAATCCTGAAAAAACCAATATCCAAGGTTGGCTCATAAAATCTGCTCGAAACAGATATATCGATCTCCTAAGAAAGAAAGATAATCAAGCAGAAAGATTAGACCACCGAACAGAGGTAGCTTCAAACTTAGAAAACAAATCGGATTCTTGGAAAGAAGAATATCAATTGGTTTTAAATGAACTTGATCAACTTCCTGCTTCACAAAAAGAAATTTTTGTACTCAAGGAAATCGAAGGACTTAGTATCAAAGAAGTGGCACATTATTTAGATATTTCGGAATCTAAAGTAAAAGTAACCATTCACCGTGTAAGAAAAAATATACGAAACAGTTTATTAGCCCGAAAAAAATCTGCTAGTTATGGACAATAAACAAAAATTTATCGACCGTTTTTGGGAAGGAAAAACGACAGAAGAAGAAGAAAAAATCATTAAAAAATGGCTAAAAGAAGAGGACAACTTCGGGAATGAAAACCCCATGCTTTTTGCATACTTTGAAGGCCACGAAACAAATGAAGAGATGGATGAAGAATTACTTCATTCTATCCTCACAAAACCTTTAGAAGCTCAGATAAAAAAGAAGAAAAAGAAAGAGTTCAACCTTTGGATAGCGGCCTCTATTTTTATGATTTTATCCATCTTAGGTGTTCAAAATTATTACGAAAAACAAGAAAGAAAGGAAGCTTTAATGGCATTTGAAACTGTAAAAACAGAACTCATGCGTGCTTCTATCAACCTAAACAGATACAAACCTGCAGTAAAGCAAATAAACCAGGTAAGAGCCAAAAACCACCAAGCATTAAACCAATAATACCATGAAAACAAAATTATTAATCCTCAGCCTTTTTATCGGAGCATTCGCCTTTGCTCAAAACAATATTTTCACCAAGTATTTTGATGACTTATCCACTTCTGAAGGAATCACAAAAGTTAATATTTCTGGTAAACTTTTCGGACTTTTAAGTCATTTAGAAATGGAAGATCAGGAAGACCAAGAGGTGGTTGATATGTTAAAAACTATTACAAATTTCACCATGTATACTTTAGATGAAGATCTAAAAACAAATTCACTTTTAAACAAAGTAAACAAACTCAGCCGTAAGGGCTATGAAAGCTTGATGACTGTAGAGGAAAAAGACGAAACCATCAATTTTATGATCAAAGAAAAGAATAATAAAGTGAGTGAACTTGTCATGGTTGTAAATAGCGATTCAAACCTCGTCCTTATGTCTATCTCAGGACTTATTGACTTAGATAAACTCTCCAAATTATCTAAAGTGGGAATTAGCCAGACCGATAAACTCAAGAAATTAAAGAAACTTGATAAAAAAAACTAAAAAACAAGCTCTGATTTCCAAAATGATATAAAATAATTTGAATTTTATTCAAAAAAGCCTTTGGATACTCAAAAAAGCTCAATACATTTGCAACCGCAAACAAGCTAAATGGCCTCGTAGTTCAACTGAATAGAATACCTGATTACGGCTCAGGCGGTTGCAGGTTTGAATCCTGCCGAGGTCACTACAATAAAACTTAACCCTTTCATTTTGAGAGGGTTTTTTGTTTTTTGTACACTCACTTAGTCCACCATTAGTCCACCAAGAGAAAATTATAACCCGAAAACCTCTTTTAAATTTCCATTTCCCATAAGTAAGAAAACGAGCTATCAACTAATGAATCTTAATCGCTTTAAATTCCCCTTTTCCCCATAAGTCGGAAAACGAGACATAAGCTAAAGAATCAAAATTATGCTTTGGTGTCCAAAAGCAAAAAGCATAAAACGAAAATTCGCCCTATGCTTTCTTTTGGTGTTGTTGGCGGCGTTGTTGGCAAGAACCTCAACTTTAGTTTTGACAACTTTCCTCACACGTACGTGCGTAGTGGTTGGATAATTCCTTTTCCTCACGCACACACGTGCGTAGTGGTGGAATAACTCCTTTTCCTCATGTACGCACGTGCGTAGTGTTTCGGTAACTCAGTTCTCAAATATCTGCAATATCCTTTCAATGCTCATGCGTACATTATCTTCAATCAATCGAATAAACGTACTCTTATCACCCTCCACTTGTGCCAACTCTAAAGCTTGGTAATATTTCAAACGGTTTTCAACATCTCCTTTCAATATAACAATAGGATATCCATGTTGTAGAAGAATCAAATTCATCAAGAGCCTTGATGTTCTTCCGTTGCCATCAATAAAAGGGTGAATCGTTACCAATCGTTCATGCATTTCTGCGGATAAGTCAATAGGATGTAAAAGATTTTTATTTTCGTTATACCAAATCATCAATTCTTCCATTTTCTTAGGTACTAAAAAAGGTTGTGGAGGAATGTGTTTAGCTCCGCTTATTATTACTTGAACCTTTCGATAAGCTCCCGCATTTTCCTTGTTTATTCCTTGTAAAATTAGGCTATGGATTTGCAAAATATCTCTTTCCGTAATTTGATTTTTTTCCTTTGCCAATGACTTAATAAATGAAATAGCGTGTGTGTGATTAATCGCTTCCAAATATTCATTTAGGGTCTTTCCTCCAATAGTGAGACCTTTCTCGATGACTAATGCCGTTTCTTGAAGTGTGAGCGTATTCCCTTCTATTCTGTTGCTTTCATAGGTATATTCTATCTCTAAAGCTTGAGTTATTTTCTCATGCTCCGTTTTTCGATACTCTTGTAATCGAGTATTTAAGAGATCTATTTCTTGGTATTTATTTTGATTCATTAGAATAAATTTATATAGCTAATTTACAAAAAGATTCGTCCATTTTTAATTTAAAGATTTAAGAATAATTGATGTTCACTTCAGAAAAAACAACATCCTTTACCCACAAACGCTACACCTATACATAACTAAAAATCAACTATGAAAGTAGTTAAATCTAATCTTTCCTTTTTATCAATGTTGACAAATTGTAAATACTCACTTATTTCACTTCATTCATAAGTGAATATTGAACAAGTAATCGGAATAAGAGAAATATCTTACTTCTTTCCCCACTCCCTAAAAATCTCAAACAGTTCTGGCAAAGCCACCATCAAACTAGCAGGACCAGGTTGTAGGATTGTTTCGGAAGGTATTTCGAAAACTTGGTTTTCTTTTATTGCCGTAATTTGATCCCAATTATCTCTGGAGATCATTTGGTCTTTTTTGAATTTTTTCCCACACCAAGAGGCTAAAATAATATCTGGGTTGGCTTGAATGACTCTTTCAGGGTTTGCTATAATTCTATTTTTAGCCAAGGACTCTTTTCCGAGCTCAGGAAAAATATCTTCCCCACCTGCTAAATGAATGATTTCACTCACCCAACCGATACCCGAAATCATGGGTTCATACCATTCTTCAAAATAGACTGTTGGTTTTCGCTTCCATGTTTTTGTTTCCTCTTGTATTTTTTTGATATTCTTATTGATTTCTTCCACAATCTCAAAAGCCTTTTGCTCTTTCCCTACCAATGCTCCAAGCTGAATCATCATAGACAATATACCCGTAACAGAACGGTGATTGTTTACCCAAACAGTAATTCCTTCCTTGATTAAATCCTTGGCAATATCTGCTTGAATATCCGAAAAACCAATAACCAAATCAGGTTTCAAAGCTTTTATTTTTTCCAATTTAGCATCAGTAAAAGCAGATACTTTTGGTTTTTCTTTTAAAGCTCTTTCTGGTCTTTTGGTGAATATAGAAATTCCTACTATGCGTTCTTCCTCTCCAAGCAGGTAGAGCATTTCGGTGGTTTCTTCAGTAAGGCAAACAATCCTTTTTGGATAATAATCTTTCATAATAATAACAAAAAAAAACCAACCTAAGTGGAACTCAGATTGGTTAAGGGTTGGGTTCTCGATAAAAATTTACTTCCGTTGCTCTACAGTAAATTCACTCGAACTGACAACAACGATTCTACTTCTTTTTCGTTGCTCTGCAGCAAATTCACTTCCCGATGGATCGGGACGGAACTGATAGGAAGGTAAAATTGTATTCCTCTGTCAGTTCGAGTGATTTTTGATGTAATGCAATGGGTTTTCGATAAAATTTCTTTTCCGCTGCTCTACAAAGAAATTACTCGAACTGACAGGTAGATAAAAATTGTATTGAGAACTTAGATATGAATCACTTCATCATAAGCGGCGGCAACGGCTTCCATTACGGCTTCACTCATGGTTGGGTGAGGGTGTACTGCTTTCAGTACTTCCATTCCTGTTGTTTCTAGCTTACGTGCTACTACTGCTTCAGCAATCATTTCAGTTACGTTAGCTCCTATCATGTGGCATCCTAACCATTCACCATATTTGGCATCGAAGATTACTTTTACAAAACCATCTTTGTGCCCTGCAGCTGATGCTTTTCCTGAAGCAGAGAATGGGAATTTCCCAACTTTTATTTCATATCCTGCTTCTTTCGCTTGAGCCTCTGTCATTCCTACTGAAGCAATTTCTGGTGAAGTATAAGTACATCCTGGGATGTTTCCATAATCCATAGCTTCTGGATGGTGTCCTGCAATTTTTTCTACACAGATAATTCCTTCTGCTGATGCTACGTGAGCCAAGGCTGGTCCTGGAACAATATCTCCAATAGCGTAATACCCTGGGATATTCGTTTGGTAGAAATCATTTACTAAAACACGACCTCTATCTGTAGCGATCCCTACTTCTTCCAATCCGATTCCTTCTAGGTTCGTTTCAATTCCTACAGCAGAAAGTACCACATCACATTCAATGATTTCTTCTCCTTTCTTTGTTTTTACAGAAACTTTACATCCTTCACCTGAAGTATCTACAGATTCCACAGCTGAATTGGTCATTACTTTTATTCCTGATTTCTTGAAGTTTTTGGTCAATTGTTTTGAAACATCAATATCTTCATTAGGAACAATATTTGGCAAATATTCCACAACAGTTACTTCGGTTCCCATAGCATTGTAGAAATATGCAAATTCAACCCCAATAGCACCTGAACCTACAATAACCATCTTCTTTGGTTGTTCTGGTAAAGTAAGTGCTTCACGGTATCCAATCACCTTTTTTCCATCTTGAGGAAGGTTTGGCAATACTCTTGATCTAGCTCCTGTAGCCAAAATAATATGATCAGCAGTGTACTCAGATTCCTTGTTATCAGCATCGGTCACTACAACTTTTTTTCCCGGTTGTACTTTCCCAAAACCATTGATGACATCGATTTTATTCTTTTTCATCAAAAACTGGATTCCTTTACTCATTCCATCCGCTACGTTTCTTGAGCGCTGGATGATTCCACCAAAATCATGTGAAGCATCGGCTACATTGATTCCATAGTCTGATGCGTGCTTGATATATTCAAAAACTTGAGCAGATTTCAATAATGCTTTTGTTGGGATACATCCCCAGTTTAAGCAAACTCCTCCAAGATTTTCTTTTTCTACAATGGCTGTTTTAAGACCCAATTGAGATGAACGGATGGCTGTTACATATCCTCCAGGTCCACTTCCAATAACTATTACGTCGTATTTCATTGTTCTTTTTTTTGATAATTGAATGATTGTTTTTTCTTCCAATCATTTATATGCGAATGTAAGGATATTTTTTGAGATTTTGAGGCTGTAGAACTTGGTCTTCTTAGCATTTTTCAATTGCTTTTTTCTTTTTAAAAAGGCTATTAGAATGGTAACAAAACAACATTCCCCTTTTTTCGCCCTGTATCAAAGTACAATGCTATGACAAAAATTTAAGTTGCAATTTTTTCATATTCTAAGATCTATATTCTTTTATAGAATACAGTCTGATAAATAGCGGATATGTATAAGCTAGAGAATTCAGATTACCCTATAAAATGGTGGGTATTGAAAAAGTTAACAACAGCTGTAATATTTTTCTTATAATTAATTAATGTTGCATTTTTTGGATTACTGCGTTTTCTTTTGTAGTTTAGAGCCATGATAATCAAAAACATACTAAATATTTTTAAACACAAAACTCATACACCAAGTGTTTTTAGTTATCTAAACATCTTTTGAAAATTGATATATACATGAGCTATTTTCTCTGTGCAAAGGGGAAATACTAAAACGTACAAATTATGAACAAACACATTCATCTCTTAAACACAATAATATTCATTACCATTTTTTCATCATGTGAGCAAATGAAGACAGAATTCAAAAACCATGACAAACCAAACGTCAAAGTGACAAATATAAAACCTAATATTTATGGAATAGATATATCTCATCATCAAAATAATGAAATTGATGTGGTTATTAAAAATAGTGACAGTTTGGATTTTATTATCTGTAAAGCAACCGAGGGCATGACATATATCGACCCGAAATTCACAAGAAACTGGAGAATGATAAAAGATCACGGCTTCATTCGAGGAGCCTATCATTTTTATATAACAAAAGACGACCCAATAACACAGGCAAAATTTTTCCTGAAGACTATAGATAATATTGACTCTATGGATATTCCACCTATAGTTGATTTTGAGGAAGGAGGAATTAATGAATCACAATCAGTTGAAAAAGTACAATCCGCACTTTTATTGTTTCTTAATCATATTGAAACACAATCAAATCGTAAACCAATAATTTACACTGATCTTAATGTTGGAAACAGGTACCTAAACCATTCAAATTTTTCAGATTACAACCTGTGGATTGCAAATTATAGTCAAGCAAAAAAACCGAATCTACCAAAAGCATGGGCACAAAAAGGTTGGACAATTTGGCAAAAGTCGGAGACATACAAAATAAATAATAAAAAGAATGATTTTGATATCTTCAATGGTAATCAAATAGAATTTAAGGAGTTTATAAAAAATAGTAATATCAAGAATTAACTCCACACAACATTAATTTACAGATAGACAATAGCTTACAAATTGTTACAAATCATTTTCAGACAGGTAATAAGAGAATATTTAGAAAGTAATCGGTACTCTCTAAATAAAAAAAAATGTTTCATTTATAAATTCCAAGAAAGTCCGCGAAAGCCACTGGGTTGACTTCCCATGTGATAAACCCAATTTATGGAGTCCAGAAACCAATTAAAAACGGGGCGAAACCTGAAAAGCCATACGAGTAAGGAATATATTAAACATATATATCATGCCAACAACAATACCTTTCGACCCAAGTTTAGTACTTGGTAATGTAGTAGATCCAAAGAAAATTGAAGCACTAAAAAATGTAGCCACTGCCCAAGAGCCAGTTGATCTGGCTCAACAAAAACTTAACTCCCTAATTCTATCAAAGCGAAGTCTAGATATGACAATGCAGGAAATGATAAACATGGGAGTTGGACAGGAAGAATTAAAGAAACTTTCTGATCAGATTGATAATCAAAAAAAAGCCATGACAGAAGCCGCTGTCGATTATGCAAAACAATCTGTTGCTGCTCAGGAAACAATACAAGAAGCAAGAAAAGCTGCTGGTCAGATCAAAATTTCTGAAAATGTAGAGAGTCCGATAGATTACAATAAATCTGCTATAAAAATGATGGGGTTATCCTCGGATTCGATGATAATGGATGCCCAATACTTTAGAAATGAAGAAGAACAAGATGGAAATGAAGCACATTCTAATGCTATTGCTTCTTATATTTCTGCACAAGTAACTTCTGTATTTGGACCAAGTTATGGAGCGTCATTAGGAGGCTCTGCAAAACATACAGTTCTTACTCAAACTTCAAAACACAGCATTCAAGGAACACTTGTTATCACAGCCAATTGTACTCATAAACAATCGGATATGTTTGCTCCTTTCGTTCTGGATCCTGAAAAAGCTATAAGGGCATGGAATGTTTATGTTAAAGATCGCCCAATCAATTCAGATGACGAAAAATCAATGAATGAAGCCCTTCAAGGGAAGGATGCAGATAAAGTGGGGATACATATTCTTTCAGGTCAAACAAACGGATCTAGTTTTGTAGGTATGGTTCATATCTTAAAAACTGAAGATTCAAATAGCTCTCAAAAATCTTCTTCAACATCCTTTGATCTTGAGGCTTCTTTTGAAATGGGTTCTTTCCTTGCAGCTAAAAGTGGTAAATTTGGAGTTGATGGTTCATTTGCTGATTCAATTAAAAGTCTGTTGAGCACTTCTAATCTTCAATCCCATGCTAGCGTTATCACAATGGGGCTAATTCCTTCAATAAAATCAAATGAAATTAAAACAACGGTCTCTACATTAAAGCCATCCGCAACTGAAGTTATGAGTCAATTGGCAGCTATTCAAGGTGCTACTGATACTGACGTTAATACAACTTCTTCTGATGCAGCTAAAGCTCGTACAGGAGAGAGCTTCATGCAACTCAATAATAGTTACATATCTGGTGTTGTATCCAATTTGGGTCAAATTGAGAATGCAAACAATAAGGTTATTGATACAAATTCATTGATGACTGCATTTGATGATTATGTTCAAAAAGCTATAGAAGGTCAATGTGGTGTACCTATTAATTTCTTTTTAAAGCCAATAACATCTAAGCAACTAGCTAAGGCCTGGCTTTATAAATTTAGTCCTTTGAAAGCTTTGGGTGTTAGTTCAGGCGATGATGAATCAAAAAAACAAAATGATGAAAATCCTACAGACAATAGCTAGACTTAGACTAAGATTACTATGTGTAAATTGCTTTATTCCTCTTTTCTAAAGAGAAAGAAAAGCAGAATAAGCTTTTACTATCTATCATTACTCAAATATTTTACTGTTCGAATAATGGGTTTAATGGTCAAAAATACTTGGTAAAATCATTGGCAAGCCTTGATTTTATTGATTAAACTTAAAGTTTATTGAAATTAATTTCAATAAACTTTATTTATATTATCACCTTATTATTTACTATTTTATGCACTTATTCCTATTACTTGCTGAAATAGTATTACTTATTCCTATCAAAAAATTAGCATCAGATATACCACAAGAATATCGCATCAATAAACAACAATTAACTACCAAGCAACAAAACAACATTCCCCTTTTTTCGCCCTGTATCAATATAGCGGTGGGCATCACTGATCTTTTCTATTGGGTATTGTCTATCGATAATGGTTTTTAATTTTCTTGCCTCAAATATTTTGACAATTTCCTGCATATACAAAATTAATTCTCGATCTTTTTTGAGTCCTGTTGCAGAAAAAATTACTCTTTTTTTCTTGGGATTTTTTCTCAAAATAGAGGAACACAAAATTCCAAAATCCAAAACGGGGGTCATTAGTATTCCCTTATCGGTCAATTGGTTTTTCATCATCGAAAAACTCAAATTTCCCACTGTATCATAAATAATATCATATTTTTCAAGAATTTTTGATACATCGGTTTTTCGATAATCGATTACTTCAT
This sequence comes from Flavobacteriales bacterium, assembly GCA_025210805.1. Taxonomy (NCBI): domain Bacteria; kingdom Pseudomonadati; phylum Bacteroidota; class Flavobacteriia; order Flavobacteriales; species Flavobacteriales bacterium. The sequence continues at coordinate 120,430 of JAOAQX010000005.1, read as the reverse complement.
CTGCTCCTAATGACACGACCAAGGATTTGTTTTTGGCACTACAGACTGCGGTAATATGAGCTCCGTAATATTTACCTATTTGAATAGCTGCCATTCCTAAACTCCCCGAAGCCCCATTGATTAAGATAGATTTGCTAGCATTCACCTCTCCCAATATCTTTAGAAAATTGTAGGAAGTAACAGGTCCATCCCCATAAGTGGATGCTTCAGAAAAATCAAGATTTTCAGGCTTTTTTAACACCAAAGAATCTTCTGAGGTACACAAATACTCGGCTTGACAATCGTATCGACTGGCAGATTCGCCAAATACCTCGTCGCCTACTTTGAATAGGCTAACTTGATCTCCGACAGCTTCTATAACTCCCGAAAAACCAGCACCGGGAACAGACTTGCTCGGTTTTATCAAACCCGTAAACAATCTACCAATAAGTGGTTTACCTGTACGCATCATGGTGTCAGCTCTTGTGACGCAAGCGGCTTTTACTTTCACTAAGATTTCATTAGATTTTGGTTGTGGTTTTGCAATCAATTTACACTCCAAAACATCTGGAGAACCATAACCTGTGGCAACAACTGCTTTCATATCCATATCTTTTTTTTTACAAATATGGAGATTAATAAAAGCGCCAAAGTGTGATATTATAATAGTGAACGTGTTTTTATAAAATATATTTAAGTTCGTCTAAAACGTGTTTTTATTATTCATCAAGAATTCTTTTGGTGTGCAGCCCTTAATTTTCTTGAAAAAGGTATTAAAAGAGCTTTTAGAATTAAATCCACTTTCAAATGCTAATCCCAAAAGAGAAATATGCTGATTCCTTGTATCTTTTGCCAATTTTATAAATCGTTCTATTCGATATTCATTCACAAATACATTAAAGTTCTTTGCATAATAATTGTTGATTAACCAAGATAATTGGTTTGGGTGAATGCCTATGTATTGAGCGGTATGACGTAATGACATTTTTGGATTTAAAAAAGGATCTTCTTCTTGCAGATAGGACTCCAGTTTTAATCTTGCATTTTCTGTTTCAGATTCAGAAAGCAATTTTTTCACTTTTTCATTCTCTAAATCCTCCACCGCAGAGAACAACAATTTATGATACTCTTTATATCGTATATCTGCTGAAAGTCGACTACCAAAAGTATCGCCAAAATAAATCAAAACAATTGGAGATTGAATCCTTATTAATTGATCCAACCAATCAAATGCTTCATCATAATAGCCTTGCAATACCTCAGTCAAAAACCAATAACTGTGCTCTTGATGAGCCAAATGATTTTGAGAATCCTCTTTGAGTTCTTGAAGGGCTTTTTGAGTATTTCCTTTTTCATCCAGTAGAATATATGCCAAGCATTTGAGTCCTTTTATATCTCCCAAAACTTGTATTTCCGATGGCATTTTATTGATCCAATCCAACATTTCTTGAGCTTTATTAAGTGCCAAAAGTGTAAATCCTTTTTGGAAATAAGCTGGAATATTATGAGGATTATCATTCAAACATTGATTAAAGCCTTTCAAAGCTTTGTCAAACTCATTGTTTCGGTAATGCAAAAATGCTTGATAAAAAAGATTCTCTGAGCTAAATGGATCACAGTCTTGAACCTTTTCTAAATATTTATATGCCAAATCGCATGCTCCTGAAATAGAATACAAAAAAACCAAAAATTGTAAGGCTTCTGAATGATTAGACTGTAGTTTTACCGCTTTTTTTGCGTATCGCAAAGAAGAAGCAAAATCCATTTTATCGAAAAAACACACATTCGCTAAAATATAATAAACTCCTGCATGATTTGGATCTATTTGCTTTGCCATTTGCCCATGAAGGTTCACCTTTGCCCAAGCTTCTTTGATATTCATAAACCGAGTAACTGCTAGAAAACTATACGCATCAGCAATTCCTATATGAGCTTCTATATATTGTGGATTACTGTCCAAAATTTCTTCAAAGAGCACAATAGATTCCAAAACGCCTTGTGGGTTCCATTGGTTGGATTTATTTTTTGCTTCTAAATAGATTTTGTGCAACTTTAGGTCTCTTTCAGGGTGTTCTAAAAAGTTATTTCGAATTTCAAAATGACCTATTTGTTCTTGAAGTTTTTGGGCAATTTCTTCACTCAGTTCATCTTGAACTCTAAAAAAATCATCTATTTTTCTTTCCCATATATCTGACCAAAAAAGAAAATCTTCTGAAGCCTGTACCAAACTAGCACTCACTTTAATTCTTCCGTCTAAAATCTGAATACTTCCTTCTAGTACAACCTTTACCCCCAATTTTTTTGATATTTCATCCAATGGAATATTTCTATTCTTATAATAAAAAGATGATTGTTTAGAGGTTACTTTTAATCCATTAATTTTAGACAAATTGATGATTAAGTCTCCAGTCATACTATCGACCAAAGACTCATTTTGACCATCTGGACTCAAGTTCACAAAAGGTAAGACAACTATAGAAATGATTTGTTCCATGATTTATCAAAGATAAGGTCATTTTTTAAAAAAGATATTACAAAGATAAAAGCATAAAAAAACACTTTAAAATTCAATAACTTTAAAGTGTTTTAGCATACAATAAAGATAGACTGGTATTCATTCCACCTTTTAAATTGTTATTAGAATGGGTTTACCCAATCACAATATTCACCATCTTATTGGGTACAACAATAACTTTTCTCACTTGTTTGTCGCCAATATAATTTGGAGTTTTTTCGTGTTCTCTAGCGAGTTTTTCTACTGCTTCTTTGCTTAATCCAGCTTCCACTTCTAACTGAAACCTCACTTTACCGTTAAAAGCAACCGCATATTTTGCTGTGCTGTCTTTTGTGAGTGCCTCTTGGTACACTGGGTATTCTGCTTGATGAACAGAATGGGTATTTCCCATTTTTGCCCAAAGTTCTTCTGTAATAAAAGGAGCAAAAGGAGCCATTACGACTAATAATGGTGCTAAGATGGCTTTTTTATTACACTTCAATTTCTGAAGATCATTAGTGGCGATCATAAAAGTAGAAATCGAGGTATTGAGTGAAAAAGCTTCAACATCTTGCTCAATCTTCCCAATGGTTTTATGAAGTATTTTTAGTTCTTCGGCAGTAGGTTCTGCATCCGAAACTTGGAATTGCTCACCTTCATGATAAAGTCTCCAAAACTTCTTTAAGAAATTTGAAACTCCTGAGATTCCTTGAGTATTCCATGGTTTTGATTGATCTAGAGGACCCAAAAACATCTCATACATTCTTAAAGTGTCTGCTCCATGATCGAAAATAATATCGTCTGGATTAACCACATTGTATTTCGATTTAGACATCTTTTCTACTTCTGAACCACAAAGGAATTGACCTTTTTCATTGAGAATAAATGTAGCATCTGCCAAATCTTCTCGCCAGTTCTTAAAGGCTTCTGTGTCTAACACATCGTTCTCCACCATAGCCACATCTGCATGAATGGGTGCGGTATCGTAATCATCCTTTAAATCATAAGACACAAACTGATTGGTTCCTTTAATACGATGAGCAAAACTTGATCGTCCAAGAATCATTCCTTGATTAAACAATTTTTTGAAAGGTTCATCCATTGGAACCAAGCCTAAATCAAATAAAAATTTTGTCCAAAATCTAGAATAAATCAAATGTCCTGTGGCATGTTCTGATCCTCCTAAATAAAGATCGACCTGTTGCCAATAATCCAAAGCTTCTTTTGAAGCAAATTCTTCGGTATTGTCTGGATCCATATAACGGAAAAAATACCAAGACGAACCTGCCCAACCTGGCATGGTGTTCGGCTCTATTGGTAGTCCGTTTCTTTTCCAATCCTTATTTCTAGCCAAAGGCGCTAGTCCTTCAGCAGTAGGTTTATATTCATCTACTTCTGCCAAAATCAATGGAAGTTCTTCCTCTGGAAATGGCTTAGGCATGTCGTTTTCAATATACATAGGAATTGGTTCTCCCCAATAACGCTGGCGGCTAAAAACAGCATCTCTCAAACGGTAATTCGTTTTCCATTTTCCAATTCCTTTTTCGTTAAAGATCTTTACAATTTGTGAAGCACCATCCTTTACTTTTAGCCCATCAAAATCTCCTGAATTTACCAAAATTCCATTTTTACTTTCAAAAGCTTCTTCTAGCAAGGTTGCAATACTTCCATCCGCAGAAATAACTTGTTTTACAGGAATTCTGAAATGATTAGCAAAAGCAAAATCTCGAGAATCATGAGCAGGTACTGCCATCACGGCACCCGTTCCATAAGAACCTAAAACATAATCTCCTACCCAAATTGGGATATTTTCACCCGTAAGTGGGTGCTTAGCAAAAGCCCCTGTGAATACTCCAGAGATATTTTTTACGTCGGCCTGTCTTTCTCTTTCAGATTTATTTTTGGCTTGAGTGATATACGCTTCTACTTCCTTTTGATAATCCTTGGTAGTAATTTTTTCTACCAATTCGCTTTCAGGAGCCAAAGTCATAAAGGTCACTCCAAAAATGGTATCAGGTCGTGTAGTAAACACTTCTATCTGTACATCTTCGTGTCCATCTACATCAAAAATAACCTGAGCACCTTTCGATTTTCCGATCCAGTTTTTCTGTTGCTCTTTTAGTGAATCTGTCCAATCTACTTGATCCAAACCTTGTAAAAGTCTATCAGCATAAGCAGATACTCTCAAAGACCAACCCCACATTTTTCTTTTTTCAACGGGATGACCTCCACGCTCCGAAAGCCCTTCCTTTACCTCATCATTTGCTAATACTGTTCCCAAAGCAGGACACCAGTTTACATAATCCAAAGATCGAAATGCGAGTCGGAACTGCTGAAGAATATCTTCTTGCTCTTTTTCAGACATAGATTTCCACTCTTGGGCAGAAAATTGTCCTTCAAAACTTGCATTAGCAATAATTCCTTCACTTCCATTCTCTTCAAAATGAGCGATTAGCTCTCCTATCGACTTCGCCTTTTTAGCTTTGGCATCATACCAAGATCCAAAAAGTTTAAGAAAAATCCATTGGGTCCACTGGTAGTATTTTTCATCACAAGTTTTGAATGAACGGCTCCAGTCAAATGAAAATCCGATTTTATCCAATTGCTCACGATATCTTGTGGTATTTTTTTCGGTAGAAACTGCGGGATGTTGCCCTGTCTGAATAGCATATTGCTCAGCAGGAAGGCCAAAAGCATCATAACCCATAGGATGAAGTACGTTAAAACCTTTCAGTCTCTTGAAACGTGCATAAATATCTGAAGCAATATACCCTAATGGATGCCCAACATGTAATCCTGCACCAGAAGGATAAGGAAACATATCTAAGACATAAAATTTAGGTTTATCAGATTGGTTTTCTACTCGATAAACTTGGTTTTCTTCCCAAGTTTTTGACCATTTCTTTTCAATTTCTCTAAAATTGTACTCCATCGTTTTTGAAGGTTTTTTTATTTGGATGGCACAAAAATACAAGAATTTAAAAGGAAATATATTTTCCAGTAGAATTTAGCTAAAAAAAAAATCACACCTGGGGCAGAATTTTAAAAGTGCTTAACAACAAAACCTAAAATACACTTAAATAAACTGATCCTATCAGGTGTGATAAATTATTTCAACATGCATATACACACGCTTAATCAAGCGTTTAATACTACAGGTTTATAAAATACTTATTACAAAGAAAACAATGGTTTTCTATAACTATTCATAACAAATCTATGGAAGAATCTCTATTATAGATAACATTACATTGAAATTCAATGTTAAAAATTGCTTTCATGCTCCATTGAATCGTTTTTAAAGTAGATTTCATAACTTTACAAATAACTGTATTACAATGCCATCAATATTTAAAATTATCTTTTTTTACACAATTAGTATTATATTTTGGACTAATTTTCCATTGCAAATACCTCAAGTATGGATTGGCTTGTTCTTGATCATTTTGACTGTACTCTTCGTTTTTTCGAAGCAAATTATCATACTTTTTATCAGTTTATTTTTCTACACAGGCTTAGCAATTCCACAAAAAACACCCATTATCCCCTCCAAAACAAAATGTATTTGTACCATTGAAAAAGTGGTGTCCAAACCAAAGATTACTTATTCTTTTGCACAGTGTGAGGATTCCCGATTAATCATTTATTGGAAAAATCATTTACCAAAAAGCACGGAACGCTATCAAATAACAACTCAACAGCGTGAAATAAAAAATAGAAACCTTCCAAATGAATTTTCATTCAAAAATTATTTGACCAAAAAAGGCATCTATTATCAAATGACTATTCACGATTCTACTCAGTTCGCTTTAGTAAAAAGTGAAACAAATCTGGCATCATTCAAAAGGGATATTCAAAATTTTATTCACGCTCTTTGGGAAAAAAATCTTCATACAGAAACTGTTCAACTTCTTGAAGCAATTTGTTTTGGAAATAAATCGGCAATGGATCAAGCGAGTATTTCCAATTTTCAAAAACTGGGACTCATGCACCTCATTGCAATTAGCGGTATGCATGTAGCAATTATTTATCAGTTGATTATTTTTATTCTTTCTCGATCTTGGCTCTTTGGTAACAAATATCGATGGATTAAAACAAAACATCTTATCACTGTCCTGATTCTGTTGTTTTATGCTTGGCTCTGCAATTTTTCACCCAGTGTTCTAAGGGCAATTTTCATGTTTTCGGCTTTGTTTTATTCCTTTCATCACCGTCGCCCCATTTCCTCCATCTATATCTTAATTATTTGTGGTGGAACTGTTCTATTTTTTGATCCATTACAGCTTTTTGATATGGGGTTTCAATTTAGCTATTTGGCTACTTTTGGAATTCTAATTGCGTTACCTTTTGTAAAAAGGGTGGAAAAACTCATTCCCAATAAAATTCTAAAATTTTTAGTGATAAGCACGCTCATCTCTTTAGTTGTTCAATTGTTTTTAATTCCTCTTTTACTCTTTTATTTCGGGCAATTTCCGCTGTGGTTTTGGCTCTTTCAGATTCCAGCCTTACTTTTGGTTACCGTTCTACTGGTGGGTGGTGTATTGAGTATTTTATTCTTACAAATACCCATTTTAGATAGAGTAATTTCTACTTTGTTGGATAAACTTACTCATCTGTTAATGGCTTTATTACATTTGGGTGAACAACTTCCTTTACATTTCTTAAACTTTAGGATCAAATCAGAATTTACAATAGTATTCTACTACCTTATTCTTTTTTTACTTTTTCAATTATTGGTCAAATTTGACTTTAAAAAGGTAAAATGGCTGATTATTACTTTTGCTATTTTCATAGGTTATCATACTATTATCGATAAACTCAACAGTAATATTCCTTTACATTTTAGTTATTTAGATCAAAAAGGGCTGATTATAGGGATCGAAAAAAAATATAGTATGACTTTAATTTCTAATTATTCATTGGACAAAAATCAAAAAGAGAAATTTAAGAATTATGCTCGCTATCAAAACAGAACACCTTTTTTTAAGGAACTAAAAAGTACGAAAGAAGCTGCTGAATATGAAAAATTCAAAATTAACTCTCAAGATGAACAAGCACAGACAATCTATTTTTTCAACTATTGCAATGAAAATTTGACACAAGATTTCCCGATCATTTTCCAGAGTAATCATTCAAAATTTTGTATTTCAAAAAATTGGAACTTCAAAGAAACAAGCTCTCCGGTGTCTTGGGGATACACAGAATTAAATCCTCAGCATTCTATTATTTATATAGAGTAGCAATATTTTTTATGACATTATAACTTGCAGTGTTAGTTTATACCATTTATGGTGTTAATTTACTCATAGGTATAATGTCGATACATTGCTAAAAGCCAGTTATGAACGCAGTGAAATTGGACTTCACCTTTTTGTCTAATGCCGATATATTGGTAAAAATAAATTACGAACGAAGTGAAGTAAGTGATTATTTAACAAATAATCGGTATAAGTGGGTAATTTTAGCAAGTAATCGGTATTACTCACTGGAATAAGCTCTCCAAGGGGGAATTATACCGTTTACGATGTTCACTTACTCACTGTTTTAGCTTCTTTTTCGGGGTATTTCGTTGTGCAACATCCCCCTTTCCCCCTTCAAAGGGGGCTTATGAGTAAAATACCACCGTAGATGATATACAACGTAAACGGAATTAGATAATCCCTTAGTAAAAAACAATACCATTTATAAAACAGCAAAAAGCCCGAATGCAGTGCATTCGGGCTTTTGTTTTTAAAGGTCTCTTTAAGATTTGTAACTTCTATAGACTAGAAGAACAAGCTAAAGTTTAATCCTAATCTAAAGTTAGTTCCAGAGAAATCTCTGTCAATTACTTTATAAGTATTCTTAATATCATCTTCGTTTCCAGCTCCGGTAACGTTGATATCTCTATCATATACTTTTTCTGTACCTGACTGAAGGTTAAACTTTACGTAAGGCTCAAGTGCAAAGTGCTCTTTGAATACCAAAGTATAACCAAGACCAAGATCTAAATCCATAGCAGAACTTGTCAAGTCAAACTTTTCTTTCTTGTTTGACACTGCATACAAATCGTTTCCACTTGCATCTTTTACAGGGTTGTTATTTGCATCTAATACTTGACGTGACTTAGTAATGTAGTCTAAATGCTCATTACTCGTGTTAGTGTTTGAAACACCAAGCTCTGCAAATACGTTGTTTGAAACATAGTAACGAACAAAAGCACCTAAAGTAGATGAAGAATTGTTCAATTTTTTGTTAGGACCTGCTTGAGATTGATCGTCATTTGATTCACTCGAATTGCTAGAAAAGTTAACTATTGCACCAATAGCTACTCCATCTTGCACGAAGAATCCGATTCTTGGAGAAATCTCCAATTCAGTAATTTTTGTTTCAGCTAAATCACTTCCTGCACCTAACAAGATAGTTCCTTTTCTTGTTTGTGCGTCTGCTGAGAACGAAAATGCTACCAAGGCAGCAATAGATAAAACTAGTTTTTTCATAATTTAATGTGATACTTTGTTTAGTTTCTTTAGTTAATAAAGCAAATTATCTCCCTCTTTTCAAGTTGTGAATTTAGTATTTTTTTTTAAACTTCCTAACTTTTCTTTCATTTAATTTCCATTTTTTTAAAAAATCGTTGATTATAAATTAACCTTGCAATCACTCGTTTACTTTTCAAGTCTTTTAAAATCAAGCCTTTTTACTTGTAATTCTGGAAATAATTGAAATTTTGAAAGATATTTGTTTTTTTCGTTGATTTTTTGACTTGGAGTTACTTTCCCTTCAATCTCCATGAGCATTTGTGCTTCCTTTAGTTCTTTTTCTTCGAAAAATAGGTTCAATTCTGCCCCAGACATGTAGTGTAATCCCGTTATTTCTTCTTTTTCTTTGATACAAAATAGACTTTCTACATTTCCAAAAACCCAAGAAGATTGAATCCTGTTACTATCCATATCTATTCGCATCATTCTACCTTTTAATTGAGAATATAATTCTTTTAAGGAATCTTCTGTTTGAATCAAGAACACATGTCCATCTAAAAATAGACTATCAACCTTTTCTTCTTTGAATAAAAAAATGATTTGATCAGCTTTCACTTGCTGCCCATCCATCCAAGCTATTGGATCTTTATGAAGATACAGTTTCTCTTTATTTTTATCCAAAAACATAGAGTCAGCAATACATTGTACATCTTCTCTCAGTAATTTCACATTCGGAAAACAGGTGATCTCTATATCTTCTTTTTTGTTAAAGTAAAGTGTATCTCCTTTTATAAAAGTAGTATCTTTTATATTTTCCACTTGATATAACAATACATCCTCATAAGCAATTCCACTTTCTTGTTTCTGATTCAACTTCAAGAAATGGCTATAAAGATGAAAGTTCTCCTTTCGATCATATACATATATATTATCCCAGGCATAAAGAATACTATCTTTTGTGAAGATATTAATAGAGTCTGAAATGACATCATAATTATCATATTTTGCTTGGATATTTCCTCTTCCGATAATCAGATCTTGAGATGCATCATAAAATAGGTAATCCATTTTAGCATCCAAACTGTCATTATATATATGTATGTTTCCGTTTTGTGTTAAATTGGAGGTATTCACTTCGTAACTCAAAAAATCTGAAACAGAAGTTTGATCTGGATTTTTAGCATTTACGTTTTTTTGGAATTCTATTAAGTTCTCTTGCATTAGAAAAACACCTTCCGTACTTCTTATCGAATCTTGATTCTGCACCACCAGACCTCCCTTGGTATATTCTGCACGTTCTTCTTGAATATGATATTCTATTTCATCAGTAAAAAGATACACGGTGTCTTTTCTGAGCACTACGGAGTCATAGGCTTCTATCCTTTGTTCTTCTTCATGATAAATAATTTCTTTACAGAAAATATCTACTGAATCTCCTCTTTTTATATGGATATCACCATAAGCTTTAGCCAGTTTTCTATCTTCAAAATACACCGCCGAATCACAGTAAAAAAGGGTTCCCTTGTGTAATAATTGGATATTCCCAATGGAAAATTGGGTTGCTTCAGGATTAGAAACATGATAACTTTCTTTGGCTGAAAGGATTTCTAATGCTTCTTCCTCTTGTGCAAAACAAATATTGCTCTTCACTAAAAAAATGAAGAGCAATAGTATAGCAGATTTTATGGTAGTTTTCCCTAAAATCATATTTTATTAACGGTGTATCGTTTGCTTTCTATCTGGACCTACAGAAACTATTTTTATTGGAGTTTCTAGTTCTTTTTCCAAATAGCTTACATAATCACAAAGTTCTTGTGGCATTTCTTCCATTGTCTCAGACTGAGTTAAGTCTTCTTTCCAGATAGGTAAATCAATATAATTTGGACTCAATGTTTCTTCTATAATATAAGGGAAATCTTCAGTTCTTTCACCTCTGTATTGATAAGAATCACATACTCTTAGTGTTTCAAACCCTGAAAGAACATCTGCTTTCATCATCATCAACTGAGTTACTCCATTGATTTTTATGGCATATTTTAATGCAGGAAGATCGATCCAACCACATCTTCTTTCTCTTCCTGTTGTGGCTCCAAATTCATGACCAGCTTGGCGAATTTTTTCTCCTAGCTCATTGTCTAATTCTGTTGGGAATGGTCCCGAACCAACACGGGTACAGTATGCTTTAAAAATTCCGAATACATCCCCTATTTTGTTTGGAGCAATTCCTAAACCTGTACAAGCTCCTGCCGTAATTGTGTTAGAAGAAGTTACAAAAGGATAAGTTCCAAAATCAATGTCTAACATGGTTCCTTGTGCTCCCTCCGCCAAAATCTTTTTTCCATCTTTCATGGCTTTTTCAAGATAGTGCTCACAATCTATAAACATCATTTGCTTTAGGAATTCAATAGCTTCCATCCAAGGTGTTTCGAGTTCTTCTAGCTCAAACTGGATATCATAATGTTTCAAAATATCTAAATGCTTCTGAACCAAAGCTTGATATTTTTCTTTAAAATTTGGAAGTTCTATATCTCCTACACGAAGTCCGTTTCTTCCTGTTTTATCCATATAAGTAGGACCGATTCCTTTTAGGGTTGATCCTATTTTTGTTTTTCCTTTTGCTGCTTCAGATGCCGCATCTAGCAATCTGTGAGTTGGCAATATTAAATGTGCCTTTCTGGCAATCAAAAGTTTTTTTGCAAAATCGATATTGAAGGGTTGAAGATTCTCGATTTCTTTTCTAAAAATCACAGGATCAATAACTACTCCATTTCCGATCACATTGACTACGTCATCATGAAATATCCCAGAAGGAATAGTATGCAATACATGCTTTATTCCATCAAATTCTAGTGTGTGTCCTGCATTTGGACCTCCTTGAAAACGGGCAATGATGTCGTAATTACGACTTAAAACATCGACAATTTTTCCTTTTCCTTCGTCTCCCCATTGAAGACCTAATAGTACGTCAACCGCCATTTAATCGTTTATTTTGAGTTGGATTTCTTTTTCTTTGGGTTTTTCTTGGCATAGATATTTAAAGAATGACTAAAAACCTCTATATCAAACACTTCTTCTAAAGTCTTTTTAATACTCTGAATTCTTGGATCACAAAACTCGATAATCTCTCCGTCTTCCAAAATGATATGATCATGTTGTTTGTTGGTAAAAGATTTTTCATAAGTAGCTGTGGCGTTTCCAAATGCATGTTTTCTTACCAAATTACAATCTACCAATAATTCTATGGTATTATAAAGTGTTGCACGGCTTACTCTGTAGTTTTCCTCTTTCATTATTTCAAAAAGGGTTTCTACATCAAAATGCTTATCACTATTATAAATCTCACGTAAAATAGCAAATCTTTCGGGTGTTTTTCTTTGTTTATTACTTTCCAAAAATTGGGTAAAAACTTTCTTCACCGCTTGCTGAATATTTTCGCTCATAGTATTGGGATCAAAAAACAGGTAAAATTAGTCTTTTTTTATCAATGCTCATTTTATTTTTTTCTAATAAATGCGAATCGAGGCTTGAAAAAAAAGTCTTTCTAGTATTATTACCCCTTCTAAGAGTATCTCCAGACTTTTTAGGAGCGGAAAAGAAAACTAAATCCAATGTTTATTTTTCACTCCTGATTCAGGATATTCTAAAATTTCAATCTTTCATTGAGCAGCTTCTTTCCGTTGAGGCTAATAGGGATTTCTTTTCCGTTTTTCAAAAAAATAGACCCACCATATTGTCTTTCATATCTTTGAATTTGATTCCAATTGACCAAATACGATTTATGGATTCTAATAAAGTCATCAGAGAAAAGCTCTTGCTCCACTTTTTTGAGCGTTTTACTCAGTAGATATTTTTTTGAGTCTAAAGTGTGAACTTCACAATAATTATCAGCTGCCTGAATAAAAATAATCTCGCTCTTGGGAATTAACTCAAAGCCACGTTGTGAAGATATTTTAAGATAGATTGATTGCTTTTCTATTTTGGGATTTTTTTCTTTTAAATCATGCACGTCTTGTACACTTTTTACCAGTTTTTTGATACTGATAGGTTTTAGAAGATAATCAAAAGCATGGGCATGGAGTGCTTCTATGGCATAATGGTCAAAAGCTGTTGTAAAAATCACCTTAAAATCATAGTCGCCTAAAGTTTCTAAAACATCCAATCCGTTTCCAAAAGGCATTTCTACATCTAAAAAAACTAAATCTACTTGGTTTTTATTGAGATAGGAAACGGCAGATTTGAATCCATCACAAATTTGTACAAGCTCCACTTGCTCTTCACAATAATTTTGGAGGTAATTTTTCATGACGTCTCTCGCCATTTGCTCATCGTCTATTATTACAGTTTTTAATTTCATTTTTTTAGATCAATAATTACACGAGTACCTTGCTCTAAATCTTCAATTCTCCATTGGATTTTTTGATGACTAAGTTGATTACTCACCTCTATTCGTCTCTGGATCAAACTGACTCCTTTAGATTGATGTTTTTTCTGGTTGGAAGTTTTGTATTCTTGAGACTTCCTACGCCCTATTCCATTATCCTCAATGATGATTCTTACCTGCTCTTTCTCTTTAGAAAATTGAACCAATAAATTCCCTTTTTCTTCCAGATATCTCAAGCCATGCCAGACAGCATTCTCCACAAATGGCTGAAGTAAAAGCGGAGGAATGGCATATTCTTCGGGCTGAATGGCATCATCTACTTGAAATTTGAATTCAAATTTGTTCTCAAAACGCATTTTCTCCAACTCACAGTATCTGTTTAGAAAAACCATTTCTTCTTTTAAAGAAATTAAATCTTCATCAGACTGACTGAGTGTGTTTCTCATCAAAAGAGCGAATTCTGTGAGGTATTCGTTTGCCAAAAGCTCGTTTTTATGAGCAATAAAGTGATTTACCGCATTGAGGGAGTTAAATATAAAATGTGGATTCATTTGGCTTCGAAGATTCTTCAACTCCAACTGCAAATTTATTTTTTGCAATTTTTTTCTTTGCTTATGGTACCAAATTAACACTCCAAACAGCACCAAAAACCCAATGCTCATAAAGAGAATAATCGATTTTTGAAATTTACTTTCTTCTTCAAAAAGCCTTTGTTCATAAGAACTAATGTCTTGATCTTTTTTAAAGATTTCTCTTTGATAATCAATACTTTTCAAACTCTCCTTTTGTCTAACAACTCCTTCTTTTTGTTTTATTTTTGCTTGAAAAACAGCTTCTTTTTCTTCTTCTAATGCTTTTGAAACACTTAAAAGATTTTGATAATATTTTGTGGCTTCTCTATATTTTTTCTTTTTTTCTAACAAAGCTGTTAGCTCTATTAATATTTCTTTTTGGAGTTTAAAATCACTGGTATTTTGAGCAGATTTCAAACTTTCTTTAAGAATAAGAAGTGCTTTATCTTCTGATTTTTGCTTTTTATGAATTTTGGCAATTTCTTTCTGTTGAACAGCTTTCTGTTTTGGACTTATTTTGGCACTTTTTGTAAGTTTCTCTCTAATATTCAGCTCTTTTTCAATCTGATTACTTTGTTGATAAGTCTTGGCTAATTCATTTTTTGTTTCATAACTTAAATTCTCTAAATCTTCCTCTTTATCGTCAATAGACACTCGAATTACACGATCTTTGTTAGAGAAATTAGATTTCACAGAACCTTTGGCTTCTGCCAATATTTTCTTTTCTTTAATGATTAAAAGCGTCTTTTTTGTGAATTGTTTTTTCTCTAAAAATCTACAGTAATCATATAAATCTTTCCATTTTTTTTGCTTTTCTAAAATCTCAATATTTAAAAGTGTCCATGCTCCAATTTTAGAAAAATCCTTATTTCTGCTTTGGTAGTATTTTACCGCTTGTTGTGTATTTCCTAATTTTAAATATGCTTTGATTAAAAAATAATGTGCCTCATAATCCTTGAAATCATTACTCTTTGATTTTAAAGAAAAGGATTTCTTTCTACTCGATTTTGATTGAGAAATAGCTTTAAGAAAATATTGCTTTGCAGTTTCGGCATCGTCTTGTTTTAAAAAGAGTTTTCCTAAACGCACATACTCATTGGCTTCTTGAATGGGATTGCGTTGGACATTTTGAACAAGGTTTTGTTGAATATCTTGAAACTCAAATTCTAAAATTTCTGCTCTATTCTTTGAAGCACTATCACTTTTTATAATAGTTTCTCCAGACTGAGCGAAAGAATTTTTGAGAGAAACAAAAACCACTACAAACCATAATATATTCTTTAAGAATCTTTTCATGACTCAAAACTAAAGAAAAAAAATTGCTCTCAAATTGTTCGTTTTACGTTAAAAAAAGGGTTCCCTAAACAAAAAAGGCACTTCCCTCACTAAAAACCGACCTTAACTTAATAGAGGAATTTTATGATTTATTTTGAATAGAAATTAGCCTCAGAATTAAAATAGAACAATTATGAAAACGACATTTCTACACAAAATTGGATTAGGTATTCTTACACTTACCACCTTCGGAATGCTATATGCTTCTAAAAATCCGACAGAGAAACTCAAGCCAGAAAAACAAATAGTACACCAAGAGGAAAGTATCCGAAGAGGAATAAAAAAAATTCAACTTGCTCTATTACTAGATACCTCGGGGAGTATGAATGGACTTATTAATCAAGCAAAAAATCAGTTGTGGGAAACCATAGGACACCTGAGCAAAGAGGAACCTAATGCCGAAATCGAAATTGCACTTTATCAATACGGAAACTCCGGGCTGAGTGCTTATGGTGGATATATTGAACAAATTCTTCCTTTTACCCATAACCTAGATAAAGTTTCTAGAGAACTTTTTAAACTAACAACCAATGGTGGAGACGAATATTGTGGAGCAGTCATCAAAAAAACCGTCAATGAACTGGACTGGGATGTGTATAGTAGGAATACACAAAAAGTGATTGTAATTGCAGGAAATGAAGCCTTTACACAAGGTAAAATATCCTATAAAAAAGCCATTTCTGAAGGCGTAGCAAAAGGCATTGAAGTAAACACCATATTCTGCGGAAATCGTATTGAAGGGATTCGCACAAACTGGAAAGATGGTGCAAGAAGAGGAAATGGAGGCTTTTTTGTAATCAATCAAGATGACCGAGTTCATCAAATCCCCACTCCTTATGATGATGAAATTCTCTCTATTAATCAATCGATCAACAATACTTATATTCCTATTTACGAAAGCCAGCTAGAGATGAAAGTAGAAATGGAAGAGAATGATCAAGAGCAAGCTTCTTTACAAAAAGAACGCTTAGTTGAAAAAGCTTTAATCAAAAAGAACAAAAATATTTACAAAAAAGACCGATGGGATGCTGTAGATAATTACTCAGCTAACGGAAAAAGTGTTGCCGCTCTAAAGAAAGTAAGCAGTGGAAAAATGCATAAAAGATTTGAAGGTAAAAGTGACCAAGAAATTAAAAAAGAAATAGAAAAACTACAAACCGAAAGGAATCAACTCCACAAAAAACTGGGAGCTTTAGAACAAAAAAGAAGTAATTACCTTCAAAAAAAGCAAAAAGAAACAAAAAACTCTACGAAAACTTTAGGAGCTCAACTAGGAAAAGCTATTCTAAAATAATCCTCTTGCTTTGTATTTAACTCAAATCATAACAAACACTCACTTTTCTTTCTGAATTTAGAAAGAAAAGTGAGTAAAAATATCTTATAAAAACTTTATTATGAAACAAACTTTCTTATTGTTATTCACCATTTTGAGCACCTTTAACTATGCTCAACTAGGCGTGGGGACAGCCACGCTTCATGGAGGAATTACCCCTTTGCAAAATACACGTCCGGATATTTCGATGCCCTCTTTTAGTCCAGACCAAAAATTGATACGAGTAAAAGGTTTAGCCAATGTAGAACCCGATTATTATAAAGCAATTTTTGAAGTTCATGAAAGCGGAAAAAACAGCGAAGCTGTGATTCATTCGATAGATCTCAGAATACAAAAAGCACTCAAAGAAATCTCAGAATCTATGAAAATAGAATCCCATATTGACCTTGTGGCAATGATGCCAAAATATTCTGTAGAAATTACCAAAAGCTGGTTTAAAAAAGATGTTTACCACAAAAAAGCTGATGGATTTGACATCAAAAAAAATATCCATATCAAATTTTCTGAGGGTAACCACTTGGCTAAAATCCTTCAAATTCTTGCCAAGCAAGATATTTATCATTTAATCAAAGTAAATTCATTCTCAAAAAAGCTTCAAGACATTAAAAATCAACTCAAAGCAGAATGCATCAATAAATTAAAAATCAAAAAAGCGGAAATTGAATCTTTAAAATCAACAGATTTCAGCACTTATAATGTTTTTCACAGGGATGCTTTCCAACTTCATTATCCTTTGGATAATTATGAAAGTTTCGAAACAAAACCACAATCCCAATACAAAATTTCTTCAAGTGAGATTCAAACACCTATATCTAAAAATAGAACCAGCTACTTTAATGAAATCATCCCAAGTGATTTTGACTTCGTGCTCAATGAAGGATCGATCACCCCTGTGATTCAGATTGTGTATCAATTAGAAATGATTTATCAGAAAAAACCTGATGAAAAGAAAGGAAAGGATATTGAGAAAATATATTATATCATCCAGAATGGACAATTGAAGAAAATCAATTTATAATTCAAAAAAATAAGGTTCTTTCGAAAACCGAAAGAGCCTTATTTTGATTTTATGGTGTGTTATAATTATACCTATTTACAAATTCACACTAGATATTATCATTTCTGATACTTAGTATATTTAAATACCTTCTGTAAAAAATCATATTGATCATAAGGTTTGATAATACAGTCATTAAAACCATGATTATCATCTTTTTGAAGTTGAGATTTCATATCGGTAGCTGACAGTAATATGATGGGAATATTGATCCCTTCTGAACGAATTATTTTAGTAGCCTCATCTCCATTCATTTTAGGCATGTGATAATCCATGAGTACCAAACTATAAGCAGCATTTTTTCTTAGCTCATCAACTGCTTCTTGTCCGTTATGACAAACTGTAACTTCAAAATGATTTTTTTCTAATATCCTCTGAGTTACAATTACATTAATCTGATTATCATCTACTAAAAGAACTTTCTGATTCGTTTTTTTGTTAGAAATAAAATCTTCATCAAGGAGTACATTATTTGAAATTATTTGAATTTTAGAAATTTTAAACTCAATATCAAACCAAAATTTTGCACCTTTTCCTTCCTCGGATTCCAAATGAATCTCACTTCCAAAAAGTTGTAAGAGTTCTTTTACGATGGGTAACCCAAGTCCTGTTCCATTAAGGTTTGACGCCTGATTTTTAATCTGGGTAAATTTCTCGAAAATTCGCTTTTGTTCTATTCGTGGAATTCCCTTTCCTGTATCCTCAATTTCGACTCTCAGCTTAACCATTTGATCATTTTTGTCCAAAGTGGCAACTCTCAAAAATACGGATCCATTTTTGGTGAATTTCATGGCGTTCCCCACAAGATTTATTAAAACTTGAGACAAGCGTATGGCATCTCCAAGTAGTATTTTTGGGATTTCTTCATCAATTTGCACATCAAATGTATTCTTGTTTCTATCCATGAGAAACTGGAAAGAATTTGACAAATTTCGAATCAATAACTCGATTTCAAAAGGGGTTTCTTCAAGATCAATTTTCTGAGATTCAATTTTACTAATTTGAAGGATATCATTAATTAAACTTAACAAGTAATCACTTGAAAACTTAAGAGAATCAAGATATTCCTGCCCTGTTTTAGATAATTTAAAGCGTTCTTCAGATTCTAATATTGAAATCAAACCGATAATACCATGCAAAGGAGTTCTGAGTTCATGACTCACTGTTTCGCTAAATTGCGATTTCATTTTTGCCAATTCTTCTGCTTCTGCCTTAGCTTTCGCAAGCATTTTGTTATGCTTATCCAGTTTTGCAGTTAATTCTTTTTGTCTTTGATAATTTCTGTAGTAAACAATCACTACAATAGCCATTACCAAAGCTAAAAATGCTCCTATCCAAATAAAAATTCGTTGGTTTTTTATTTTCTGACGTTCTTTTAAACGTTCTATTTCAACCTCTTTCAGTCTAGCTTTTACTCGAAATTCTTCTTCTTTTTCCTCAAGTCTTGTTAGGTAATTCCCTACAGATTTACCTGCTATTTTACTCAAATAAAAGTATGACTTGTCTTTATACCTGAGTGCTTCTTTGTATAATTTCCTCTTTTTGTATTGAACAACCAGAAATCTGGCATAAAAATGCCGCCTGGTATAAGCATCTTCTGGTGAAATATCATAAGCTTTTATAAAATACTTTATCGGATTTTTTTTCAAAATCACATCTTGATAAATTCCTTTTAAGTAATAGGATTTCGATAACAAAACACTATCCATAAAATCCTGTACTTCAAAAGAAAGATGATTCATATAGACTTGAGTAGAGTCTGTTTTTTTACTCAAAATAGAGATGTATGCTAGCAGCTGATACCCATCAATCATTAATCTATCAAATTGATGTTTTTTAGAAATTTCCAGAGATTGATAAACTTGTTTTTTGGCTTCATCGAACTGTGAGAAAGTTGCTTTTAAGGTTGCGTCCATTAAGGCGATTCTAGATTGAAGCTCAGGATAGTTTCCTTTTTTATAATAAATAGTGGCTTGCTCGAGATATTTGCTCATTCTCAAAGAATCTTTTCTAGCGTCATTGAATTCACACATATACAAATATGTCAAACCCTTATAATAACTTACATCTACAGTTTCTACCTGCTCTAAAGTGTCCAATAAATCTCTTAAAACTGTATAGGTTGATTGAATATCACCTTGGTAATATTTTTTCTGAGATACCTTTAGTAGCGAATCCACTCGAGGTATTTTTTGATAATCCTGAGCAGAAAGGGGAAAAACTAACCAAGAAATCAATAAAATAAAAATTGTGCGCATCATATTGAGTTCATCTAATTCCGATTATTGTTAAAGCACTCACTTTTTCACTGCGTCCATTGTTGAACTTCGTAACCAGCATGTTGCTTTCCTGATCAAATAGTTTTTGTATTGAAAATCTATAAGAATATTTTACAACCGTCTTTAGTTATTAACAAAATACAAAACTACAAAATTATCGCTCTAAAGGACTCATTTAGGTGAGAAAAAAACAACACACAACACTCATGATCAGCAACATAGATGTAAAACTATTTAGGTTTTCATTTTATACAACATTATCTTTTTATTGATATAAACACATCAAAACAATAAATACTTAATTAAAAATACATTATATATGAATTTACAAATATTTTAAACACAATAAAAACACCCCAAAACAGTACACAAATAACAAATGATGATAATTAAACACAAAAAAACTGTCACCAAAACAATTGATGACAGCTATAGCGTTTCATTTTCTTTATAGTAAAACCTATTTATTCAAAATAGTTTAACTAAACATTTCTTTTACTCGATCAAAGAAAGATTTTTCATTTTTAAGATCTTTTGGTTGAAAACTATCATGTTCTCTCATCGATTTAAAGAAGTCTTCTTGTTCTTTGGTCAATTCTTTTGGAGTCCATACATTGATGTGTACAAAAAGGTCTCCTTTTCCATAACCTTCAATATTAGGGAGTCCTTTTCCTCTTAGACGAAGTATTTTACCAGACTGCACACCCTTTTCCAAATTAATTTTTGCTTTTCCATCTACAGTTGGAATTTGTGGAGAACAACCTAAAGCAGCATCTGCAATATTGATATAAAGATCATAATGTAGATTCGCTCCTTCCCTTTTTAGAAATTCATGCTCTACTTCTGTAATAACCACGAGCATATCTCCATTTACACCGTTAAAAGGACCTTCATTTCCTTTTCCTCTAACATTGAGCTGCATTCCTTCTGCTACTCCTGCAGGAACTTCTATTGATACTACTTCTTCCTTTTCTATCAAACCATATTGATCAGAACCAGAAGGTTTTTTATCAATCATCTTTCCTGCACCATTACAGGTAGGACAAGTAGTAGAAGTTTGCATTTGTCCAAGCATGGTATTTACCACTCTCGTAACCTGTCCTCTTCCTTGACAAGCACTACAAGTATTAAAAGTAACTCCATCGGCCTGTACTTTTCTTCTTACTTTAACCTTTTTCGTAACACCTTTGGCTATTTCTTCTAGAGTAAGTTTTACACGAATACGCAGATTGGACCCTTTTACACGTCTTTCTCCTCCGCCTCCGCGGGATCCTCCAAATCCGAAAATATCTCCAAACTGACTGAAGATATCATCCATATTCATTCCGCCTCCACCACCGAAGCCACCGAAACCTCCCATTCCGTCCATTCCTTGATGTCCGAACTGGTCATAACGTTGTTTCTTCTCTGGGTTCGAAAGCACATCATAAGCCTCTGCAGCTTCCTTAAATTTATCTTCAGCTTCCTTGTCTCCAGGGTTTTTATCTGGGTGAAATTGGATCGCTAGTTTTCGATAAGCTTTTTTGATTGTTTTCGCATCTGCGTTCTTATCAACTCCTAGTATTTCGTAATAATCTCTTTTTGCCATAAATTGGTTTTTTGTGAACGACTATTGCCCCACCACTACTTTAGCGTAACGCAATACCTTTTCATTGAAAAAATACCCTGTTTCTAACTGGTCTATCACTTTTCCTTTCATCTCCTCTGTAGGTGCAGGAATCTGTGTAACAGCCTCATGAAAATCGGTATCAAAGGTTTTACCAATGGTATCCTCCATAGCCTTTAGTCCTTTATTTTCAAGAATTTGAATAAGCTTTGCTTGAATAAGCTCCTGTCCTTTCTTTATTTCATCAAGATCATCTGATTCTGTCAAAGCTTTGTTTGCTCTTTCATAATCATCTAACACAGGAAGAATATTTTTCACCATATCAACTCCTCCATTAGAAATTAAGTCCAATTTTTCTTTTTGGGATCTTCTTCTAAAGTTTTCAAACTCTGCATAAAGTCGCATGTGCTTATCTTTAAGCTCTTGTACTTCTGCTTGTAGTTTTTCTGTCTCTGAAAGTTCTATTGTTTCTTCTTGAGCCGTCGTTTCTTCTTGAGATTCTTCGGCGATATTATCTTGTTGTTCTTCTTGAACTTGCTCGTTTTCTACTTTCATTTTTTTCAAAATTTTGTGCCAAAAGCTCTTCAAATTATTTGCCAATTCTAGTTTTGTGACATCTTGACACTATTCTTCACCATATTCGAGCATATTATTCATTTCATCGCGACAAAATGCCAATGCATCTTCTATCAGTTGTGTTAATGCAGTAGTAATTTCAGATTCATCTTCGCTTCCGATTACTTCCGAAAGATTATTTTCAATCCATACAAAATCCTCTGCCATAATATCATAGACAAAATGTGGATCTTGCGTATGTACTACATAAATTCTTTCGGGGTCTTGGCTATTATCAGCCATTAGAAATCTTGGTGTTGTCATGATTTGGTGTTTTTTATAATGAGTTGAGCAAGTCTTTTAGACGCTCCTGGACCTCCTAGTATTTGATGCAATTCTCCATAGTCTTGCATCATGGTTACTCTTTCTGGACCAGAAATAAGGTTATTTATCTGTTTTTGTATCGTTTGAGCTTCACAGTCTTGCTGAATTAGCTCTGGTACAGCCTTTCTATCTAAAATAAGATTTACGAGGCTAATATATTTTATTTTCACTAACATTCGCCCAATCCAATAGCTTATGGGGGATGTTTTATACACCACTATTTCTGGTGTTTTTAGTAAAGCGGTTTCCAGTGTTGCCGTTCCTGAAGTAACAATTGCTAATTGGCTATTTTTAAGTACTTCGTAGGTTTTATTTCTAATAATCTGGATATCTGTATCTGCTAAAAATGGTTTTAGGAATCGATCATTCAGACTGGGTGCAGCAGCAAGAACAAATTGAAAATCAGGATTATTCTTTGCTACCTCGACCATCACTGGTAGCATTTTACTTACTTCTTGTTTTCTACTTCCTGGTAGTAATGCTATTTGTTTTTTACGGGCTTCTAAACTTTTTAAAGCTTCAAAATCTATGGCATCTAGCAAAGGATGCCCTACAAAATCGACTTCAAAATGGTGTTTTTTGTAATATTCTTTTTCAAAAGGAAGAATGACATACATTTTGTCAATCGTCTTTTTGATTTTTGTTATCCTGCTTTCTTTCCAAGCCCAAATTTGCGGAGAAATATAGAAATGAACAGGAATATGATGTTCTTTGGCGAAAGCCGAAATACGCAAATTAAAGCCAGGGTAATCTATTAAAATCAAAACATCAGGCTGATAAGCCAATAGGTCTTTTTTGCAGTATTTGATATTTCCTAAAATCGTTCGGATATTCATCAATACTTCTGCAAAACCCATAAAGGCAAGATCTTTATAATGCTTAACAAGTTCTGCCCCTTGTTTTTGCATAAGATCTCCTCCCCAAACACGAAAATCAGCTTCGGGGTCGTTCTTTTTTAATTCCTTTATTAAATTGGATCCATGTAGATCTCCAGAGGCTTCACCAGCTATGATATAATACTTCATAAAACTCCTGTTTCTCTTAGTGCAAAGAATAAGGCATACACGAAAATAACCAACATCATACCTCTTCCTGTTTTTTCTGCTTTGAGCTTTACGATATAGTACCTAAAAATGGGTAAAACGACCACTAAAGAAATCAACTCCTTAGTGGATTGACGCAAAGTGTGTGTCTTGTGACTAAGGTGTAAGAATACCTCCAACAGCCCAAAGACAACAAGTGGCAAAATGACCGCTAAAAGAACGCCAAAAAGAAATTGATCACGCTTCCAATTCATAGTTCCATGTTTTGAGTTTTTCGAGTGCTCGGTAAGCCGTAAGATCAAACTGGATAGGAACTACAGAAACATATCCCTCTGCCAAAGCAGTACTGTCGGCTTGAGCTTGGTCTGCGTCATAATTTTCAAATTTTCCTGTAAGCCAAAAATAATCTTTACCCATTGGGTCTATTCTATGATCAAATTCTTCACGCCAGTTTCCTCTGGCTTGATGACATACTTTTATTCCTTTGATATGATTTTCATTTCCTTTCGGAATATTTACATTCAAACAAATATCTTCTGGCAGTCCATTTTCCAATACATTTTGGATGATTTTTTTGGCTACTTTTTTAGAATAAGTAAAATCTGCTACTGGGCTATAATCTAGTAATGAAAAACCTACTGCTGGAATCCCTTCTATAGCAGCTTCTACAGCAGCTGACATTGTCCCAGAGTAAATCACATTACAACTTTCGTTGGATCCATGATTAATTCCCGACACCACAATATCTGGGCGACGTGGAAGCAAATTATTAATTGCCAATTTCACACAGTCTGCAGGAGTTCCTGAACAAGAATATTCATTTTTTACTCCATCAGGAAAGTCCAATAGTTCAGCTCTCAAAGTATTATTGATGGTTATGGCATGCCCCATTCCAGATTGTGGACTATCAGGTGCTACTACCCATACTTCTCCAAGCTCTTTAGCAACTTCTATCAAATTCCTAATTCCCATGGCCGTAATTCCATCGTCGTTTACTACCAATATCAAAGGTCTTTTAGCTTCTTCCATTGTTTTTCTGTTCATTAAGCATTTAATCGCGCTGTTTTTATCGCCATTTTTTTACTCAAGCAAATATACAGCAAAGGATTTGGGTGGTGATGTAGGTTTTAGGAAAAGTTCATATTCTTACTAAATACTTCCCACAAAAAAACCTCAAAACTCGATACTCGGGTTTTGAGGTTTTATTATTTAAACATTAGTAAAGAATTACTCCACCAATTGTCTATCACCTGCAATTGCTTCAGATACTTGGATTACGTGATCTCCAATTTTTTCTAATGAATGAATGACATCATTATAATAGATTGCAGATTTAATTTTGTATTCTCCTTTCTGAATTTTTTTGAGGTATGAGGCTCTTAATTCATTTCTGAGGTCATCAACAATATTTTCTAGTTTTATAGCCTCTTCCATATTGATGCTTTCTGGGTTTAATAGATGCTTTTGCATTTGCACCATACCTTTACCCACGGCCTCCATCATACGTTCAATATTTTTTCTATTGTCTGGTAAGAAATATGCTTTCTTCTCCTTTCTACGCTCCATGGTCTTGGCTATTTGATAAACCAAATCTCCAATTCTTTCAAGGTCGCTAACAATACTGAGTAAGCTGCGTGTTTTTGCCGCTGCTTTAGTACTCATTTCGTTTTGAGATTTTTGAGATAAGAAATCTGAAATCTCTACTTCCATTCTGTCCGTAATTTCTTCGTATTTAGCAATACGCTTCAATTTATCAGTAAATTTCTTTTCATCTGCTTCATTCAAAATTCCAGGGAGCATATTGAATAATTTACTGGTAATTTCTCCACAGTGGGCTACTTCTTTTGCAGCTTCTTCTACAGATAATTCTGGAGATCTAAACATATCAGAACCAATATGTTTTAATTTAAAGACTTCATCTTCTTCTCCTTTTGATTTTACTGTTTTGATAGAGATATCCACTATTTTCTTAACAAACCCAACACAAATTAGAACATTTAAGAAGTTAAAAGTTGTATGGAAGGCTGCAAGGGCAAATTCGTTGGATTCCGTTGCGGATGGTGGCGGGAAAAGATCTCCCAAAATATCCAAGACATAAGGCATTGCAATAAGCATCCAAGTAACCCCAATGACATTAAACAAAGAGTGAATTCTTGCAGATCGCTTGGCATGAACATTTGCTACCAAAGAGGCTAACTCTGCCGTAATGGTTGTCCCGATATTTTCTCCAAGCACCATGGCTGCAGCAATCTCTATTGGTAATCCTTGTGCCGTAAGCGTAATGGTTAATGCCATTGCGGCACTACTAGATTGTACAATAATTGTAAGCAAAGTTCCCACTCCCACAAACATCATTCTTGTAAGTATATTCGGGTTCTTGAATTCACTCAAGAAGTTAAGTACATCGGGATTGTTTTTTATATCTGGAACAGCTTCTTTTAGTTCTCCAAGCCCTAAAAATAGGAGTCCGAAACCAACAACGACTTCAGCCCATTTCTTTCGGTTATGCCTAGATGAAAACATAAAAGGAAATGCGATACCGATTATTGGTAAAGCATAATGAGACACTTTTACCTCAAAACCGATTAAAGAAACTAACCAACCTGTGATTGTTGTTCCAATATTGGCTCCCATCATCACACCTGCAGATTCCATCAATGAAAGGAATCCTGCATTTACAAAACTTACCGTCATTACGGTAGTTGCAGAAGATGACTGTAATATGGCAGTGATTAAAAAACCTGTTGCCACTCCCGAAAAACGATTCGAAGTCATTTTTCTAAGGAATTGTCTCATTTTTGAGCCCGCTACTTGCTGTAAAGCGTCACTCATTACTTTCATCCCGTAGATGAAAAACCCTAAGGCTCCTACTATATTGAGGATTTGCCAGATTCCAAATTCCATAAAGTAATTCGATAAAAGATTAAAATCAGCACAAAAATAAACTACCCTCCGTGAAAGGATATGCTCAATGCATTAATTTAATGTTAATGTTCGAGTCGACCTTATTGCCTTGTAAAATTGCACTAGAAATGGGATAATCCTGATGAGTAAATTAACTCCTTAAATGGTATAAAATGCTATAGCTCTTTTTTACCTCCTTGATAAATTTTACCTTTGTTTGTTTAGAAATTAATAACAGATATTTTGGCAGATTATTTAGAAGGTTTAAATCCTGCTCAGAGCGAAGCAGTTTTACACACAGAAGGTCCAGTGATGGTCATTGCAGGTGCAGGTTCTGGAAAAACTAGAGTTCTCACTTATCGTATTGCACATTTAGTGGCACAAGGTGTCGATCCTTATAATATTTTGGCTTTAACTTTTACCAACAAAGCCGCCAAAGAAATGAAAGAAAGAATTGCCAATGTGATTGGAGCTTCAGACTCTAAAGGACTTTGGATGGGTACTTTTCACTCTGTTTTTTCTAAAATACTAAGAATGGAAGCCGATGTTTTGGGCTACCCTTCGCATTTCACTATTTATGATTCTGATGACAGTAAAAAACTCATCAACAGAATTGTAAAAGAAATGGAATTAGATAAAGATTATTATAAAGCTAGAACCATTTCATCAAGAATATCTTCTTTAAAAAATAATCTGATAACCTATAAAGCTTACAAAAATAAACCTGAACTCATTGAAGATGACCAAATGAGGAAAATGCCCTTTTTTGGAGAAATTTATGAGAAATACTGTACAGAGTGTTTTAAGCAAGGGGCAATGGATTTTGATGATTTATTACTCAAAACCAATGAACTTTTCATGACTCAACCTCAGATATTGGCTAAATATCAAGGTCGTTTTAAATATATTATGGTAGATGAGTATCAAGATACTAATCACTCACAATATTTGATTGTAAAATCCTTGGCTGCCAAATTTGAAAATATTTGCGTGGTAGGTGATGATGCCCAGAGTATCTATGCCTTCCGTGGAGCCAATATTTACAATATTCTAAACTTCAACAAAGACTATCCTGATTTAAAGAAAATTAAGCTAGAGCAAAATTATCGTTCTACAAAATCTATTGTAGATGCTGCTAATTCGGTTATTAAAAAGAACCAAGATCAGCTAGAGAAAAAAGTTTGGACAGATAATGAAGAAGGGGAACTGATTTCGGTATATAAAACAGAGTCTGATAATCATGAAGCATATTTGGTTTCTAATCTTATCTGGGAAGAAAGTCAAAGAAATGGACTTCCTTATTCAGATTATTGTATTATGTATCGTACCAATGCTCAATCAAGAGTTTTGGAAGAAGCTTTTCGCAAAAAAAATATTCCTTACCGTATTTATGGAGGACTTTCTTTTTACCAAAGAAAAGAAATAAAAGATTTTATGGCATATATCCGAACCGTTATAAATCCACAAGATAATGAAGCGGTAAGGAGAATTATCAATTTCCCCACAAGGGGAATAGGACAAACCAGTCAGGATCGATTAAATATTGCCGCCAATCAAGCCAGTCTTTCTTGGTTAGAAACTATTGAAAACATTCATCTACATCCGCACAAAATTGCCTCAGGAGGACTTAGAAAAATGCAACAATTTCTACTCATGATTAAAAACATGCAAGTTGAAGCTGGAAAACTGGATGCTTATGGAGCTGCAACTTATATTTTAAATCGTTCTGGACTTTTGGAAGACCTTAAAAAAGATTTAATTCCTGAGAACATTTCAAAAATTCAAAACTTGGAAGAGCTTTTAAACGCAATTCAGGATTTTTGTAATAATGAAGATAACGAAGATACCAGTTTAAGTGCTTTCTTGGAAGATGTAGCCTTGCTCACAGATGCGGATCAAAAAGATGATGACCCCAATCATATTTCTCTAATGACCATTCACCAATCCAAAGGATTAGAGTTTCCTTATGTGTATATTGTAGGAATGGAAGAAGATCTTTTTCCATCTATGAATACGGAGCATTCTAGAGAAGCAATGGAAGAAGAAAGACGACTCTTTTATGTGGCAATTACCCGAGCCGAAAAAAGGGCGACTTTGTCTTATGCGCTTTCTCGTTATCGCTGGGGAAAACTCACCATGGCAGAGCCTTCAAGATTTTTGGATGATATAGATGAAGCATTTCTTGATTTTAAATTTGCTTCCATCAAAAGACCTTCTTCAAAAAAAGAAAAAACAGAAGAAAAAAAGAAATTTGTTCCCAAACTCACCAGAGGAAGGAACCTAAAAAAAATTAATACTACAGTAAGAAGAAATGCTCCAAGTTCTGGAGAAGTTTTAAAAGAGTTCCAAGCAGGAATGGTAGTCAATCATCATGCTTTTGGAAATGGAACTATTGTAGACAAAACAGATGAAGGAGTAAACTCGCGCCTCACCATCCGATTTGATAATGGAGATGTAAAAACCTTAATTGCCAAATTTGCCAAACTCACTAAAGTAAATTCCTAAAAAAAGTCATTGATTATGATTAAAAATTATATAGAAAAAAACAAAGACCGATTTCTTCAAGAATTGGTAGATTTATTGAAAATCCCATCTATTTCGGCAGATTCAGCTTATGAAAAAGATGTTTTACTCACGGCAGACTTTGTAGCCGACAGTTTAAAAAAAGCAGGTGCCGATGCTGTAGAAATATGTGAAACACCTGGTTATCCTGTAGTGTATGGAGAAAAAATGGTCGATCCATCAAAACCAACTGTTTTGGTTTATGGACACTATGACGTACAACCTGCAGATCCTATCGAACTTTGGGATTCTCCACCTTTTGAGCCAGTAATCAAAAAGACAGAATTGCATCCAGAAGGAGCTATTTTTGCTCGTGGAGCCTGTGATGACAAAGGACAATTTTATATGCACGTGAAAGCTTTGGAGTATATGCTTTCTGAGGGAGAACTTCCTTGTAATGTAAAATTCATGATAGAAGGTGAGGAAGAAATTGGTTCACCTAGCTTAGCTTGGTTTGTAAAGAATCATCAAGAAAAACTTGCTTGTGATGTAATTCTTATTTCAGATACAGGAATTCTTTCAAATGATCAACCATCAATCACTACAGGACTTAGAGGACTAAGTTATGTAGAAGTTGAAGTAGTGGGACCTAATAGAGACTTACACTCAGGTCTTTATGGAGGAGCGGTAGCAAACCCGATCAATATTTTATCTCAAATGATTGGATCATTGCATGATGAAAACGGAAAAATCACGGTAAAAGGATTCTATGATGGTGTGGAAGCTGTTTCGGCAGAAGAAAGAGCAAAAATGGCTCAAGCTCCATTTGACTTAGAAGATTATAAAGGAAAGTTGAATATTGATGAAGTGCACGGAGAAGCAGGATATTCTACACTAGAAAGAGCATCTATTCGTCCTACATTGGATGTGAATGGAATCTGGGGAGGATATATTGGAGAAGGAGCTAAAACTGTTTTACCATCAAAAGCAGAAGCTAAAATATCTATGAGATTAGTTCCAGGACAAGATCCTGAAAAAATTACTCAATTGTTTGCTGAGCACTTTATGACTATTGCACCAGATTATGTAAAGGTAAACGTAAAGCCTCACCATGGCGGACAACCGTATGTAACACCCATAGACAATAAAGGTTATCAAGCAGCAGAATATGCTATGAAAAAGACCTTTGGAAAAGAACCTATTCCATTACGTTCTGGTGGTTCTATCCCTATTGTTGCATTGTTTGAAGAAGAACTTCAAGCAAAATCCATTCTTATGGGATTCGGTTTAGATACTGATGCTATTCACTCACCTAATGAGCATTATGGAATCTTCAACTATTTAAAAGGAATCGAAACAATTCCCTATTTCTTTGAATATTTTGGGAAATAATGCCATTTCTGGTGTTAATTTACTCATTATTTAAGCCCCCTTTGAAGGGGGAAGGGGGATGTTACACCAAGTAAACGCACCCGAAAAAGAAGCTAAAATTTACGGGTAAATTAACACCGTAAATGATATAACATCTATTTGAATATAAAAAAAAGCGAAGAGTCAAATTGATTCTTCGCTTTTTTTATGGTATTTATTTCACTCAACTATATCCCTGTATAGTTTTGTGGCGTAATTGTTTTCAACTGAGCTTTCAGTTCATTAGAAACCTCTAGCGTATCTATAAATTCTGAAATAGAATTTTGCGTAATACCTTCATTGGTTCTTGTAAGAGCTTTTAATGCTTCATAAGGATTTGGATAAGCCTCACGCCTTAGAACTGTTTGAATAGCCTCGGCAACTACCGCCCAATTATCTTCTAAATCTTGATTCAAAGCCGCTTCGTTTAATAGGAGTTTCCCAAGACCTTTTTTAAGAGATTGAAAAGCAATCATTGAATGCGCCATAGGAACTCCAATATTTCTCAGAACAGTAGAATCTGTTAAATCTCTTTGCAAACGAGAAATAGGTAATTTAGCAGAAAGATGCTCGTACAAAGCATTGGCTATTCCTAAATTCCCTTCAGAATTTTCAAAATCAATTGGGTTTACTTTATGAGGCATAGCACTAGAACCTACTTCCCCTTTTTTGATTTTTTGTTTGAAATATTCCATAGAAATATACGTCCAAAAATCACGATCGAGATCAATTAAAATTGTGTTGATTCGCTTACAAGCATCGAAAAAAGAAGCAAGGTTATCATAATGTTCAATTTGTGTTGTAGGAAAAGAATGATCTAAACCTAAAGTTTTATTGACAAAATCATTTCCAAAACTCAACCAATTAACTTCTGGAAAAGCAATATGATGCGCATTAAAATTACCTGTAGCTCCACCAAATTTAGCAGAATAAGGAATGTTTTTCAATTGTCTTAATTGTTCTTTTAATCGAACTACAAAAACCTCCAATTCTTTCCCCAAACGTGTTGGAGAAGCTGGTTGTCCATGAGTTTTGGCAAGCATTGGAATCTCTTTCCAATCGGCTACCAAGCCTTCCAAAATATGGATGATATTTTCGATCTCGGGAATATACACAGCCTCGGTTGCTTCCTTTAACATTAGAGGAGTTGCCGTATTATTGATATCCTGAGAAGTAAGACCAAAATGAATAAATTCTTTATGTGCTTCAAGAGAATGACCTGCCAATTTTTCTTTAATAAAATATTCAACAGCTTTTACATCATGATTGGTAACGGCCTCAATATCCTTTACTCTTTGAGCATCCTCAGAAGTGAAATTTTGATACATCGCTCTCAAGAAGCTCACTTGCTCTTCCGAAAAATCAGGAACCTGAGCAACAGGAGATTTTGAAAGTGCAATAAAATATTCTATTTCTATTCGAATACGGTACTGGATTAAAGCTTTTTCTGAGAAATAAGCTTTAAAATCTGCAGTTTTACTGGCATATCGTCCATCTATAGGTGAGATTGCCTCTAGGCTCGTCCAAGTCATGGTCTTGATTTTTTTTAAAGAAGCCACAAATTTACACTTTTAGGAATGTTTTTCCCTAAAAAGAAGTCGGTGATTTCAAGAATTTTGGCTATTTTGGTCAACAAATCCATTTTCTTAAAGAAATATGTTGAAGCAACTAAGATTGGCATTTGGTTCTTATTTTGTAGCCCATCGATTTATCATGAAACATCGATTACTTTGGTACGCCCTGATACCAATGATATTACAACTAATTTTCTTAGGAATTATCATCTTCACAGCCTCTGAACTCAACGAGTATATTTCCCTGAAATTACAAAGCTATTTTGAAGAGAAAAACAATTGGTTTATCGCCACCGAAGTACTCATTAAGGCTATAAGCTACTTAGCATTTTTATTAGTCTACTACTATATATATCGTGCACTCCTTCTCTCTGTTCTCTCTCCTTTTCTCGCTTATATTTCCGAAAAAGTTGACAGCTTATACACTGGACGAGATTTTCCTTTTAGTTGGAAACAATTTTTACTGGATGTTTGGAGAGGTATTATACTATCTTTAAGGAATCTATTAATTGAGATGAGTTTAGTTTTTATCCTCATTTTACTAGGCTTAATTCCTATTCTGGGCTGGATAACACCGCTAATAATCATCTCTGTTCAAAGTTTCTTTTTGGGATATATGTTTATTGATTATACTAATGAAAGGAAGAAATGGAACCTTAAAGAAAGACGTAATTATGTAAAGCAAAATCGTCCTTTGACAATTGGAATTGGTTTAGTGTTTAATTTACTTTTTATCATTCCTATTATAGGAGGAATTGTCGCTCCACTTTATGGCGTAGTTGCTGGAACGCTTTCTGTATTACAAAACGATAATATAAAAGCACCGTATTTAGAAGAAACAAATAGCTAATACATTATTTTGTAAACAAATAATGTCTTTATAAAATGATTATTTTCAAAAGGTTGTTTTTTCACTAATGAAAGCCCTTTCTTTTCTATTCTAATATTAGAGAAAACATAATCTGCCCCCATTTTTTTTGCAGCTTGGAAATTAATTTTCAAATCTTCACCATAATAGTCTAAACCATTTTGATCCTTTTTTTTCGCTGTGCGGATAAATGTGTAGCATTTATTCCCCCATTTATGAAAGAAATTGTAATAGAAATTGTTCATTGGAGGAAACTCTAATTCATCTTTGATGATTAAATTAAATTGATGCTTATACTCCAAAGGATAGTTTACGGCAAACCCTCCTACAGTATGATATCCATTATACTGCACAACACTTGGATCAAACCCAATACATAGAACTTTCTTATCTTTCATCTGGATATTTGAGTTTTCACTAAACTTTTGAAACTCTTTTTCACTATATATTTCATTGAATGAAAAACTATTTTTATTTGTCCACTGAGGATGGAATGATAAGATTAATGCAAAATGCACCAAGAATAATAATGATCCAATTTTGAATAGTTTCTTCTTGTTATTAG
The DNA here is from genome assembly GCA_025210805.1 of Flavobacteriales bacterium. Classification (NCBI taxonomy): domain Bacteria; kingdom Pseudomonadati; phylum Bacteroidota; class Flavobacteriia; order Flavobacteriales; species Flavobacteriales bacterium. The sequence continues at coordinate 87,128 of JAOAQX010000005.1, read as the reverse complement.
TCATAAAATGATCTAATATAATTGCCATAATCAGCATCCAGATAATTGGATGTATCCATAGTAATCTGAGCCAATCAACAGGCAATACTTTATATAAATGCTGGTAAAATGAAGCCGTAAATTCCCAATTAATAAGAAAAACAACACCATAAGAAATCACTAGATACGCAAATAATGAGGATAATATAGTCCAACATTTCCGAATCCCTAAAGTTAGATATAAAACAATCATTAAAATACCTGGAAGATAAAAATACCCACTTGCCCCTTCTATTTGATCGATTTCATCACCACGCAGAATGATGGTTGCTAAAAATCTTATAGTATCCAAAAGGTTCATATTCACAGGAACCATTTCTACTCGGTGAGATATAAAGCCTACATTTAGTAAAGAATAAAAAGTAGGGAAATGTGTTAAAAGGTATATAGAGCTTAGTAATGCCAAAGCCCAAAATCCGCTCCAAATAATCTTTTTTTTCTTAAAAGAATAAAAAAGCCACAAAATGGTCAAGATAAGAATAACAAAGAGTCCTGGGATTAATAGATTGGAATACAAACCATACAAAACTATAAATGCCCATTGGTACCATCTTTTATTCCCTGTAATTATACTCCAAAAACCAGAAATAACAAGTGGAATTCCAGCAACATGTGCTGAAAAACTCCAAAATGGATGCAAAGCAAAGGCAACAGAGGAGGCCCAAATAATCCACTCGTTTTTTACTTTTAGGTTTTTTGAAAGTAATAAATTCATACCTAAATAAGCCACGAGTACCATGAGAATTTTATTGACCACATACCCCCAATACATTCCAAAAGAAGCAAAAATTATCGTAGATAAGTCAAAATTAAAATAGATACTGGAAAATGGAATTCCACCTAAAAGATTTGGAACCTTTTCTCCAGGAGAAAAGAATAATTGTTTGTGAGACAAAGCTATTTTTTGCCAAACAATATTAGAATCCATATTATCGAAATACAATATCTTGGAATCTTCACCTAAAAAAAATGAAGGCAGAAAATAAAGTAAAACAAAAGCTAAGAATAAATAATTTTTCTTTTCTAATAAGAATAAATACTTGCTCCTCATTATAGTATAACTAAAATGTTAATTTCTGATACTTGTAAACCTAGATCTAAATTTTTGCAAAGGAATAACATCACGTGTACTACTATCATAGTGTGCCTCCTTTATCATCAAAAGACCAGAACCACATACTACTACTGGTTGCCCATCCCTTATCATGATAACCTTACCTACATCACGATTTTCAACTTTTAACTCAGGGATAATTTCGGCATCAATGATTCTAATTTTCTCACCATTTAGGTAAGCAGCTGCTCCCATATATGGTGTTCCTAATGCATAAATGGTTCTTAATATTGTATGAACATCTTGATCCCAATCAATAAAATAATCATTTTCATCTCTCCAAAGGCTATAAGTTGCATCCTCATGATTTTGAGGTGTGGCAATAAGTTTTGTACCATTTTTTAGTTGATGGAGAATCTCTATCACAAGCTGGATATAAATTTTACCCACCTTTTTTATGGCTTCATTAATCCGAATAGGATGCTCAACTTTTACAGAACCAAAAGCAATTATGTCTCCCTCATCGTAAAAATCAGAAGCGAATAAAGCTGTTACTCCAATTTTTTCTTCACCTTTTATAAGCATATTGACCAAAGGTGCAAAACCACGGTATTTAGGAAGTATTGAATCATGAAGAACAATTAATTTAGAGTCATTAAGTTTTATCATCCATCGCCAAGAGACTGCGATACTATAAGCTGAGGTTATTGAAAATTGCTCTCTTCTTGAAAAATTTTTAATATCGTAATTTCTACAAAGCTTCCTGATTTCTAATGAATAATCATCTTGAATATTTTTATCTTCCCCAACAACTACAAAGTCCACCAAGCCTTGTAGATTCTCTTCTATTATTCCTTTCAGGACTGCATATCCTTTTTCTGTCATTAAAAATAAAGTAAGCATACTAGATGTTTTTTTCTTCTTTAACAATATACACTTGCCTCCCCTTAACTTGGTCAAATATCTTAGCGATATATATCCCTATAATCCCCAATATAAAAATGATAATACCTAGGAAGAATGAAATAGTTACCATCAAAGACGTATAGCCCAACACTTCTATTTCTCCTAATGCATATTTCGCAAAAATAATAATCATTCCAAGAAAAGATAAAAATGTAACAAATAGACCTACATTGACTGTCATATAGAGCGGTTTGTTAGAGAAAGAAATAATATTATCTAAAGCTAAATTCCATAATTTTCTAAAGGTATAATTAGATTTCCCTTCTTCTCTTGAGGAATGCTCAACTTCTAAATAATCTATTTCAAAACCAACCCAACGAATAAATAAAGGGAAAAATTTTACTTGGTCTCCCATTTTAATCACTTCTTCAATCGCTTTTCTCTTATAAATCCCAAAATTAGCTACAGAAGCATCCTGATTGGTATTTGTAAAATAACTTAAAGCTAGATAAAAATATTTTGAGGACATTCGTTTAAAAAACTTATCTTGCCTTTGTACTCTTTGCGCAAGTACGATATCCTTATTGGTGTTTGTAATATGTTTATAGAGCTTAGGAATCTGATCAGGTCTGTCTTGTAAATCACAATCCATTACCACAATATAAGTTCCTTCACAATAAGTTAAACCTGCAGATATTGCTGGGTGCTGTCCAAAATTTCGACTTAACTGAACTCCTTTTACATAGCTATACTCTTCACAAATTTGATCTATCACCTGCCATGAATTATCAGGACCTCGATCATCAACAAGTATGATTTCAAACTTCAAATCAAGTTTATTCAACTCATTAGCAACTTGCTCTACTAATACAGGAATTGTTTTTTCACCATTGTAAACAGGAACAACAACACTAATATCCATATCATTATTTTATAATTGTAACGCTCTCTTTAATTGAATTAAGGTTTAAATTTAATACAACTATTTCCCTTCTTTTAAAAAAGCAAAGATAGTTAATTGTTTTACTTAACTCAAACAATTCAAAACATTCGTTATTTTCGATGTTTGATACCTTAGTTATACACTAATTTCTAAACCATCGTAGGCAAGTGTAAAGCCTTCAGGTAACTCCTTTAAGACTTCATTGTGCTTACCTAGTAGATGACTAATATGAGTAAAATATACTCTTTCAGCTCCTATTTCCCTTGATTTTTCTATCGCTTGATTAAGAGTAAAATGTGAAATATGTTCTTCACGCCTTAGCGCATTTATCACCAAGGTTTTTACCCCTTTTAGTTTTTTAAGTTCTTTCTCAGAAATATAATTAGCATCTGTTATATATGCAAAATCATCAATTCGGAATGCTAAAACAGGTAATTTATAATGCATTACTTCAATTGGAATCCATTCTTTTTCACCCAAAAAAAATGAAGATGCAGCCTGTATATTTTTTAATACTATCTCTGGAACACCAGGATACTTGTTTTCAGAAAAACAATAAGGAAACTCTCTTTTTAAAGCCTTTTCAACAAGATCAGAAACATAAAGAGGCATATTTTTTTGATGTTTAAAATTAAATGCCCGCACATCATCCATTCCTGCAATATGGTCTTTATGTTCATGAGTATAAACTATTGCCTCAATATTTTGAACTTTCGCCCTGAGCATCTGCTGTCTAAAATCTGGACCAGAATCAATAATATAATTTCGTCCCCCATAACTTATCATAACAGAACTTCTCAATCGTTGATCTTTAATATCTAAAGACTTACACACTCCACAACTACATGCTATTACAGGCACCCCTTGAGATGTACCTGTTCCTAAAAATGTTACTTTCATTTCCTTGATGTTTTCTTGCTATGGTAACTGAATAAATAATAAGAGATTATTTTATTCAATTCCAAACAATATTACGAAACATAATTTTAATGTTTTTTTTGCAAAAATACATTTCTACACCTACCAATTCTTCTTACATTTGTTTTAGAAACAACCCTTTCAAAATAGACTGTATAATGGCTAATTTTTCTACATTAAGACCAGACCAAAAAGCACTTCAAATAAACCTAGATCCAGATATCTATGGAACATTTGCAGAAATAGGCGCAGGACAAGAAGTTGTAAGACACTTCTTTAGAGCTGGAGCAGCATCTGGTACTATTGCCAAAGCAATGTCTGCCTATGACAAAGATTTTAGCGATGCAATCTATGGAAAAGAACACTCAGGAAGGTATGTTTGTGAATCTCGTCTCAAAAAAATGATTGAGCACGAATATGGATTGATTCAAGTAAGACTTGAGAGAGAAAAACATCCTAACAAACGTTTTTTTGCCTATGGAAACACCATAGCCACTATCAATTTTTCTAAAACAATCAAAGGTCATGGTTGGATGGGCGTTAAATTTCTATCAGATATCAATGAACCGCCAAACGAAGTAATCATTCACTTAAAACTTCACGAGTCTGATGCTAAATTACAACAGGAAACCGTAGGAGTTTTAGGGGTAAATTTGATGTATGGTTGTATGTATCTTGCAGATAAACCAAAAGAACTTATCAAAAGTTTGTATGACAACCTCACAAGAGATCAAGTGGAAATTGACATGATCCAGATGAATGGACCTTGCTTTAAAGAAGTTGACAACAGACTTTTGAGTTTATTTTTAGTCAAGAACGGAATGACCGATGCGGTTATCTTCGGTCCCGACGGAAATAATATTCAACCCTCAGATTTACTTTACAAAAAGAATATCCTAACCATTAGAGGGTCTTTTAGACCTGTTACTAAAGTGAATATCGACATGATCAAAAAGGGGTATAGAATGTTTGTGAATGACCCTAAAGTAGAAAAGAAAAAACTTGTTGTACTCTTTGAAATTACCTTGAATAACCTTAGAGCAGAAGGAGATATAAATGAACAGGACTTTTTAGATAGAGCAAAAATACTCTGTTCTTTAGGTCAAACTGTGATGATTTCAAATTATCAACGCTACTATAAACTACTCGATTATTTTTCAGCATTTACAAAGAAAAGAATGGGCGTAATACTTGGAGTACCTAATCTCCAAGATGTTTTCAATGAGAAATTCTACACCAACCTTTCTGGTGGACTCTTGGAAGGATTCGGAAGAATGTTTAATAGAGATCTTAAAGTATATCTCTACCCATTTAGAGATCCAAAAACAGGTGAGCTTTTCACAACACAAAACTTAGATATTCATCCAAGATACAGACCGCTTTATGACTATTTTGTTTACAACAAAAGAATTGCTGATATCGAGAATTTTGATCAAGATATTCTACATATCTTCTCCAGAAAAGTACTTTCGATGATCAGAAACAATGAACCTGGTTGGGAAGATATGATTCCGAAATATGTAGATAATATTATAAAAGATAAATGTCTTTTTGGCTATGTTTGTGATCATCCGCTAGATGAAATTGTAACCGAAGAAAAATAACATTTTTCAAAAATTAAAAAAGGCTTTTCGAATCATTCAGAAAGCCTTTTTTAATGATTATCATAAAAAAATTACCCTAAATACCTAACCATTTTGAACCTTCAAAAGCTCTTTTGAAGTGTTTTAATAAAAAATCCTTCACTTATTACTTATAGTTCCACCCAAAAAAACAATACCAAAATCACTTAAAAAACAAATGGTTAGAACTCAATAACTCATCATCCACAATTTTGTCCAAGAGGTTTTATGGGTATTCTAAAGACATTTTTTAAATTTGTTATGCAGAGAAGAATATTTTTTCACTCTCAGTCTTTTATTGACATTAACTAATTTTTTAAGTATGAAAAAGTTTATTTCACTTTTTATTCTATTTCTTTTCATTTTTTCTGGGCATGTAGAAGCATCTCATATTTTGGGTGGTGAAGTATATTATGAATGTACAGGAGTACAAGGTTCTAATAGAAAATACACCGTTACTGCAATCATGTATAAAGATTGTAGCCCAGGATCTGTAGATTTTTTTTCCATTAATCTTAGAGCCGTAAAACTCGGACCAAATCCTTCACAAGTATGGACATTTAGTAAAGATGTTGATGAAATCCAAGATATCGATTTCTCTCAAGTTGATGAATGTGTAGAATTCCCTACTGTTTGTGTTCAAAGAGGTGCTTATGTGATTGAAGACGTCCTATTGCCTACTTCTACGCACGGAATACTTTTATCATATAGTAGTTCTGCATTATCAGCTGATATTACAAATATTCAAAACCCAAGTAGTACAGGTTTTGCTTGTGTAACTAAGATTCCTAAAACATCTTTTAATTCTTGTGACGACAGTCCACGTTTTAACAATGCACCTCCTACATTCTTTTGTGAATACGCAAATTCAATTGCAGACTTATCTGTAAGTGACCCTTCAGGTGACAATACCGGTGAAGGAGCATTTGCTTTTAGATATAATTATTATCACCCTTTAGATGACGATGGAGGAATGCCACCTTACGTAGATACCATGAACTTTCTTCCTGGTTACACCGCAGCATACCCTATTGGTTCTAATCCGCCAATGACTCACAATACTTTCACTGGGCTGTGGCAAGGAACTCCTACAGAAACTGGAAAATTTATGGCAGGTACTATTGCTTACCAAGTAGATGCGAACAACGATACCGTAGGATATGTTCAAAGAGTTTATCGTTATCTTGTTGCCGATTGTAATATCAACGTTGCAATCCCTGGAGTAATTGGAGGTGTTGAAGCAATTAATTGTGGAGACACAACTGTAAACTTTGCAAACAACAGTATTAATGCAGATAATTATGTTTGGGTATTCGACGACGGAGATACAACTACAGACATCGCTCCAACACATACTTTCCCTGACTTCGGAACTTATAATGTTAAGTTAGTCTCTTTCTCAGATAATCCAAACTGTAATGATACCACCATTCTTCCTATTAAGCTAGAAGCTCCAGTTGAAAGTTCAATAAATGTGAATGAGCCTTCGCAATGTTTATCTATGAATAACTTCAACTTTAATGCAGTTACTACTTCAGGACAATCAAACCTAACATACGAATGGAACTTTGGTCCTGCAGCTACACAACAAAATGCTAGTGGAAAATATGTTAGTGGAATAGAATTTAATCAAACAGGAACTCACACCATTACATTATATACAACGTATAAAGAATGTCAAACACAAACTACAACCCAAATTACCATCACAGCAGATGATTTGGCACAAATTGAAGGTCCAGAATTTGTTTGTCTTCCTGATGAAGTAACCTTTAAGCCATCTGTAATTAATCCTAACTACAAATACGTATGGACAATTGATGGGCAAAAATTTGAACAACAAGAAGTGAAATACTATTTTGCAGAAAATAAAATAGGAACTTTTGATATCCGACTTCATATTACAGATAAAACTAATGGTTGTACTTCAGAAGATTTTGAACCGAATTTCATCACTACATACAAAATACCAGAAGTAGAGTACAACATTTCTGAAACAAAAGTTTCTCTTGAAGAAACAGTGGAAATTGAAACAGGTGAAGATCATGGTTATGATATTAAATATAAAATCATTCCTCCTACAGGATCAAACCAGCCAGTATACACTTATGACACAACTCTGACATTTGAATATACTTTCCTATCAGAAGGAGACTATAAAATCATTCAGACAGCAACAAATGTTTACTGTGAATCTGAAAACTTAAAGATCGTAAATGTAGGACCTAGAGTTGTTTCTCCTCCAAATGCATTTTCACCTAACAAAGATGGAGAAAATGACTTCTTCCTCATTGAACCTTACAACAATAAGAATATTGTATTGACGATTTATGATAGATGGGGGAAACAAGTTTTCAGAGATAATAACTATGAAAATTGTACAACAGATAATACCTCAACTTGTTGGGATGGAACTAATCAAAATGGTGATTCTTTAGATTCAGGAATTTACTATTATGTTGTTGAATTACAAAATGGATATAAAAGAAGAGGTACAGTAAATCTCTTTAACTAATCATATATCTTTAAGAAAAATCAAACCTAACCTTAATAAGGCTGTCAAAATAAAATTGACAGCCTTATTTTTTTTATAAAAACTTACACCACTTACGGTGTTGATTTACAACAGTGTTAAAACTCTTTTGTGAACATCATGAAACAAGAGCGTATCTAGCAAATCAACAGCATAAATGAACATAATTAGTTGCAAAAAAATCATCACGAAAAGCAATAACTCTTAAAAAAACAACAAGAACCTCATAAACAACACATTAAGTAAGTTGAATTCAGAAACATCCACATATCTGTCTATATAAATAACTAAAAATCAGACCAATAATTAACTACATTTGAATAGATAAGTTAATCCTTACCGCTAATATTAACCTTAATACTTTCTATCATGAAAAAAATAATCTCTTTACTTATTCTACTATTTATTATAAGTATAAATGAATCAAAAGCTTCCCACATATTAGGTGGTGAAGTCTATTATGAGTGTACTGGAGTACAAGGTACTAACAGAAAATACACTGTCACAGCAATCATGTATAAAGACTGTGGACCCACTTCTGCTAATTTCTTAAATATCAACCTAAAAGCAGTAAAACTAGGTCCCTCACCATCGACTGTATGGACATTCAATAAAAGTATTGATATCATTGAAGATATTGATTTCTCCGAAGTGGATGACTGTGTAGAATTCCCAACAGTTTGTGTACAAAAAGGTTCTTATATTATAGAAGATGTTCTTTTACCCACATCTTCGCACGGAATTTTACTGTCTTATAGTAGCGGAACACTTTCATCACAAATCACCAATATTCAAACTCCAAATAGTATAAATTTCGCTTGCGTTACCAAAATTCCTAAAACCTCCTTTAATTCCTGTGACGATAGTCCACGATTTAACAACCCTCCTCCAACATTCTTTTGTGAATATGCGAACTCCGTTGCAGACTTATCTGTAACTGATTCCACGGGAGACGATTCAGGAGAAGGAGCCTTTGCATTTAGATATAACTATCATCATCCTCTAAGAAATGATAATGGTCTTCCTCCGTATTTAAACACCATGCCTTTTGTAACAGGTTATACAGCTGCTTACCCAATAGGCTCTAACCCACAAATGAACCATAATACATTAACAGGATTGTGGCAGGGAACTCCAACAGAAATAGGAAAATTTATGGCTGGAACAACGGCCTATCAAATAGACGCAAACAACGACACAGTTGGATATGTACAAAGAGTTTATCGTTATCTTGTTGCCGATTGTAATATTAATGTTGCCATTCCAGGAGTAGTTGGCGGAATTGAAGCCATTAGTTGTGGTGATACAATAGTGAATTTTGCAAATAATAGTATTAACGCAGAGAATTATACATGGATTTTTGATGATGGAGACTCCACGAGTATTGAAGCACCTGTACATACATTTCCAGGCTTTGGTACTTATCATGTTAAATTAATCTCTTATTCTGATAATATTCACTGTAATGACACAACGATACTTCCTATAGTACTTGAAGCTCCTGTAGAGAGTGTGATCAACATCAATGAGCCCACTCAATGTCTTTCTAGAAACAATTTCAATTTTAATGCGATAACTACTTCGGGGCAATCTAGCTTAACCTACGTATGGGACTTTGGACCCGCTGCAACAAATCCATCTATGACTGGAAAGTATATAAGCGGTATTTCTTTTAATCAAGCTGGGACACACCAAATAACACTTACCACAATTTATAAAGAATGTCAAACTCAAACTTTTGCAGAAATAACCATAACAGAAGATGATCTCGCTCAAATAACAGGTCCAGAGTTCTCTTGTTTACCAAATGAGGTAACATTCTCTCCTTCTGTTATAAATCCAAACTATGAATACACTTGGTATATAGACGGACAGATATTTAAACAGCAAGAAGTAAGCTATTACTTTTCTGAAAACAAAATCGGTACGTTTGATATAAGGCTACAAGTTTTAGACAAATCGAATGGTTGTTCATCAGAAGATTTTGAGCCAAACTATATTACGACATACAAAGTACCTGAGGTAGAATACAATATTTCTGACACAAAAATTTCTCTTGAAGAAACAGTAGAAATTGAAACAGGTGAAGATTATGGTTATGATATCAAGTATAAAATAATTCCTCCTACAGGATCGAATCAGCCAATACACACTTTTGACACAGCACTTACATTTGAATATACTTTCCTTTCAGAAGGAGATTACCAAATTATTCAAACAGCAACCAATGTTTACTGTGAATCTGAAAACTTAAAAATCGTAAATGTAGGACCGAGAATTGTCTCACCACCAAATGCCTTTTCTCCAAACGGAGACAAAACAAATGATTTTTTCGTTATAGAACCTTACAACAACACAAATATTATTCTATCAATTTATGACAGATGGGGGAATAAAGTGTTTAGAAATGATCATTATGAAACATGTACCGAACAAAATTCTGCGAACTGCTGGGATGGAAATAGTGAAAATGGTGAATTTCTTGAATCGGGAACCTATTACTATGTTATTGAACTACAAAACGGATACAAAAGAAGAGGAACAGTTGCTCTTTTTAGATAACCTTAACTCACTTAAAAAAGGCTCTATTCATAGAGCCTTTTTTAAATTAATTTTCTAAAATCTCAATCATTCTCATAGGGCACAAAATGATATCCATTTGATAATGCCCATTCTATGAATTTAGGTAAACAATATTTTAATCTTTCAAATGCTTTTTGAGAATCGTGAAAAACAATAACAGAACCATTTCTGACTTTATTTTTAAGAATCTCCAAACACTGATCGCCACTCAAACTATTATCAAAATCAAAACTAATAACATCCCACATGATCACTTGAAAATTCATGGTAACTAAAAGCTGTTCTTGTTTTTTAGTCAAATGACCATAAGGTGGTCTAAACAAAGTGGAATTAACTATTTTCCTACAAGCCTCCACCTCTCTAACATACTCTTCTTTGCTCACTTTCCATCCATCTGCATGATTCATCGTATGGTTTCCTACTTGATGTCCTTTATCCAATATTTTTTGGTAAATCATCAGGTGATTTTGCACGTTTTTACCAATCACAAAAAAGAGTGCTTGAATTTGGAATGATTCCAAAACATCAAGCACCCATTCGGTAATTTCTTCAGTGGGTCCGTCATCAAATGTTATACATAAGGACGGCTGATTTTTATTTAATCTCCAAATACGATTTGGATAAATTTTTCTGAGCAAAAGTGGAGTTTGCGAAAGTATCTTCTGTTTATTCATATTTCAGAAACTCCTTCATCATCTTAATATTCAGAATCAAAAGACTCTGAGTTCTCGGATTCTTCCTTAATTTCTTTTTGAGCAATGAGTTTATTAAAAGATACGGATTCTTTTAATACATAAGCCTTTCTATACTCTTTCCCCATCGTATCCAAAAATGCACGAGCTTGATTACTAGAAAGAAACATTCCTAATTTCACCTTAAAATTTGGCTGATCATAAACAATATCCGATTTTTTCTCGGGGAAACTATTCTCTGCTTTACTTAAAACAGCTTGAGCTTTTGCTCGGTCTCCAGAAAACAATTGAATTCTATAAACATCTACTTTGTTATTCTTCTTTTTCTGTTTTTGATATCTCGACAATAGTTGATTGACTCTATTATCTACCTCTACAGCTTCTACTTGTCCAAAAGAGTTTAAAGAAAATAGCATGGTAACTATGAATAAAATAGATGTTAACTTCATTGTAATTAGATTTGTTTTAGACAAAAATACCTTTTTTCTTGTTAAACTCATAAGTCAAAATTAAATATCCCTATCTCCATCTTAATTCATAATAAAATGATATGCCAAATATGCTGCTAATCGAGCAGTGCGATCATCGATATCCAAAACTGGATTTAATTCAAAGATCCCTAAATGCTTCACTTTTGGAAATTCGTGCGCTTTCTCTATGAGTTTCCTCACCTGCTCTGGGGAAAAACCTTCTACTGCGGGTGCCGAAACTCCTGGAGCAAATGCCGCCTGGATCATATCTAAATCTAAACTCAAAATTACTTCATCAGATGACTCCGAAAGTTTATTAAGCTTCTCTTCAAAAAGTTGAATAAAATTCTGTTCCGAGATCTTTGAGTAATTTACAATATCAACAGAGTTCTCTTCGGCATAAGAAAAAAGTTCTGGTGCGTTTGCTTGGGTTTGAATTCCATACTCCACTAAATTCTGTGTGTCCAACACGTCTTCATTAATCAACCTTCTAAAAGGACTTCCACTTGTAAAGCATTCCTCATAAGGACGCATATCAAGATGCGGATCAATATTGATTACCGATACTTTTTTATTTTGAGCAATTCCTTTGGTGTAAGAATAAATAAAATCGTGCCCACCTCCTACGGCAATTGTTGGAGAGTTATCCTGAGTAGTTTTAGAAATAATCTCCACCACTTTTTGATGTTTTTCTTCAAGGTTCAAGCCCTCAAATTCTATATGATTTATTTGATTTTTAAGCTCTTGAAAATTTTTATCTCCATTCAATTTCTTAAAAAATATTTCAAAAGAAAAAGGTCCCTTACCGGCTCCTATTCTTCCTCCCACATTTTGAACTCCTTCATGGTCTGGGAAACCTATTATTTTGATATCAGTTTTCATAGACTTACTCTTTTTTTCTTTCTTAATCATTTTTTTCTACCTTCATTAACCTTTCAGCCCCTTGGCTACCGTTTGCATAAGCTCTTCTAAACCAAAAATAGGTAATTAGAGAAGTTAGCCACATGACCGATGTTGAAGTTATAGAAGCTCCAAGAATTCCATATTTAGGGATCAATAAGAAATTAAGTATGATATTCATCCCTATTCCGATCATATTGATATAAAAATTCACATGCATTTTTCCTAAAGCAGAAAGCATATTACTAAAAAAAACTCTAAAAATTAGTACCGAAACAACTCCAAAAGAAATAATCATCAAAAGTGGAAAAAACTGAGGCATTTCTGGACCGATGAGTTCTAATAATTTTCTCCCCAAAAAAAAGAAAAATAAGATTACCCCAATGGAAATACCACTCATGAGTTTCATAAAGGATCGGATATAACCTCGAATATATTTTCGGTCTTGAATTCGTTCTGTGAGCAAAACAAAATCTGTACTGGAAACCACTTGAGGAATAAAAATAAGACTAAATGGCAATAAAATAGCATATCGATAATAGGTAACTTGCTCAGGGTCTTTCAGTATTTCACCTATCATTAAGATATCTACTGATAAAATAAGCTGAGTAGCAACACCTGCAAGACTTGCAAATAGTCCATAACTCCAATATTTCCTATTGATCAAAGTTTTTGGTTGATTCTTATTTTTCTTTTCTTTTATTTTTTGCTTAAAAATCCACCAAGTAATAAAAGATGATAAAACAAACGAACTCACAAAACCAATCGCCCCAAAAAAGTAGCTTCCAAAGGAGATAAAAAGAATTTGTAAAAAAGCCCTACTTTTTTCTGCTTGAGCAAACAAATCATTTTGATGAAAAAGGCGAAAACGTATTTGTAGGAGTTCAAAATAATAATAGCTAATAAATATGAGCCCTAAAACAGCTAAATAAAAAGGAGTGTTTGAGAACTCAAAGGGAATGAGAAAACTGATTAAAACAGTGAGAACATATTGCAAAACAACTAACCAAGCACCCTTTTTCACGGTAAAATGATAGAGCCTTTCTTTCTCTTCTTGATCTTTTGTTAAGGTAGCATATCTCAATAGACTCTGCTCTAAACCTAAACCCGTTAAAGGCATCAAAAAATTGACAATTGTGAAGGCAAAGAGCGCAACTCCAAGTTCTTTTTCATCAATAAATTGATAAGCAATCCAAGAACCCAAAAACGAAAATCCACGAGAAAGAACTGTAGCCGAAAATATAGAAGCTCCTGCCCTGTTTCTAAACTGCTTTATGAATGCTCGAATATTCAATCTACAAAGATTTTTTAATATTCAATTTCAATTTCATAAGCCGTATGCGCACGCATATTCATTACTTTCTGGTCTTCAAAAAGTAAGTATTGCCCTTTTATTCCTATTAATTTCCCCTCGATCACGGGAGTTTTATCGAGTTTCATAGAACTTACTTTTTGTAAAGGTGTTAAAATGGGAAAATCCAGTATTTGTATCGGTTCATTTTTTAATACAAATGGCTCAAAATCTGAAGGTATTTTCGCAATTAACTTATTACGTATGGCCTCCATTTCTTTGAGATCAAAAGACTGGTTTTTAATCATATTCCGCCAGTTTGTTTTGTCTTTTACAAAATCTTTTAAAGCGACTTCTATAAGCCCTGCTGCCTGACGATAAGGTGTTTCAGCTATTTTCACTGCGGCTATTGCACCTTGATCAATCCATCGGGTAGGAATTTGAGAATACCTTGTAACACCTACCTTAAAATCTGAGGTAAAACTCAAATAAACAAAATGTGGTACTACATGATTTTTTAGTTCCCAATCATAATCACGACGAGGAATTCCTAAATGAGCTGTAGAGAGTTCTGGTTTTACAATACTTTGATCTGCCATAGGTGAAGTTTGAAAAGCATCCCAAGACATTCCTTCTCCATAAGCTTTGGGAATCTTTTTACCAGTTATCACACAATGAATATTTCCTGTAAAGCTAATTTTTATATTCCTTGAAACTAATTCATTAAAATCAATAACTTCTTTTTGAGCATCCAAAACATCATACAATCTCAATGAGTAGCAAACTTGATTTCCATCCAAGCGCACTTCTAGTTTTCTAATATTTCCTTTCTTCATCATAATTCAAAGGTATTATAATAGCTTAATATATCTACTCCTTCCACTTGTAATTGATCTTCTGGATTTTCTTTTATAAATTCAAAATACAAAGTATCTCCAGGTAATAAATGGTAGAAATCTTGTGTAAATTGTCCTTGTTGATCACACTTTATTCCTGTAAATGGCATAAAAGTATTTGAGACAATCTTTATTCCGTTTTTCTCTTTTTTATACAAAAAATCTGTTAAAGGAAGTTGGCGATAATCAAATCTAAATACCTCTCTGTAAGCCAATGATTCTCCATAATTTATTTCAAGAATGGCATTACTCATTGCTGCCCATTTTTTTGGTAATGCTTCGGGAGTTAATGCTAAAATTAATTCTTCTTGTTTTTTTGGCAACTGTATATTTTGTGATATTTCATTAATAATATGACCTTTTTGATCTAAAAATCGGATTATTACTTGGTCATCAAAATCTGTATCGCCAAGATTTTTCAAACGATATTCACATGCTTCCTTTTCTCCAATCTTCTCTATATATACGCCCTTTCGTTTTTGCATATAGTAGCTCATTTTAGGAATTTGAAAATAACTCATCAAGCTAGATTGAATAGCTGGCCAAGTATCTTTTAAATGAACAGGAACAAATAAAGTATGTGGATTTTTCTTTAGCTTCTGTGCTATTTGGTTCTTCAAAAAAGTTCCTTGCTGTATTTGAGAATAATACATAAGCCCCTCTAAATCGCTTGGAAGCGGATGTTCTTTAATGATTGTTTGAATCATGGAATCCATCGTTAGTGCCAATGGTGGCAGCCTTGTCCACCATGTATTTCCATACAAATCTCTTTTAGATTCTTGTGTCCAAACGGGGAGTTTTTGAAAACTGGGAAAAGAAAAATGAGATAATTGAATAGGGGCATCATTCCATACAAAACTCGAATTCGGAATATATTCTAGATTACTAAAAATGTTTGTCAAACGAGGGAGTTCTTGTTCAAAAATCTCATAATGAATAAGTCCCGATAGTGAATCATTTAAAACATAATCTTTCTCTGAAATTCCACCCAGAGACAACACAGAAGGATGTCCTCTATATGTTTCTAAAAGTGAAGTATAATTTTGTCTAAGATGAACTTGATAAGCCGCCGTCCATTTCTGCGGGAGTTTTCCTAGTGGAATATCTTGCCAAATAAACACCCCTTCCTTATCCGCAATGGCTAAAAGCGCCTCTCTTAAATAGTCTTCTTTTGACGAAATTCTCAAACAATTAAAACCCAATTTTTTTATTTCCTTTATTTGCCATAGGAATTCCTCCTCTGTATCGGGTTTTACCCATGAAAAAGGAGCATACCACAAGGCTTTTACAGGTGTAGATTTCCCATTGAGTACAAACTCTATTTGATTATCGTTGTTTTTCCATTGTAGATACTTTAGACCAAAATCAAGCGGTTTAATTTCAATCAATTTTTCATTGGCATACACTTCAAGTACACCATGATATAGTTTTGCAGTATCTGCCGTATTATGATCCCAAGGAAACCAATATTCTGGATTTTCAATTTGAAAAGGTAGGGCATATAAGCCTATTTTTTTTTCAGCAAAAGTTTCGGCACGATACTCCTTCTCGTCAAATTTCCAAACAAATTCGAGTTTTTGATTTTTAAAACTTTCAAAAGGAATCATCCATTGAGCAATAAGCTTATTTTCCTTTTGCTCTAAGAGTTTCAAAAATGGTTTTTGAGCATTTACTGTGTTGGAAAATTTAATTTCCCAAGTATCTAATACACCATAATTCTCAATCAAAGGAGTCCAATTATTCCCTCCAGAAAAAGGTGCTTTAAAATGATCTCCTATCGCTGTTTTTTTAAAGTTCAATTCAAGAATATTATTCCCTTCTTGTAAAAAATCCTTGAGATCCATTTCTTCTTTTGCCAAAAAATCAAAACCATAAGGTAGTTGTTTCCCATTAAGAAATATTTGGCATTTTCCGTTTATTTTCCCCATCGCAAGGCGAATAAAACGATATGCTAATTGTTTTTTAGTTATTTGAAAAGTTTTCACGAAACGATATTTAGAAATATCGTATTGTATTTTAGAAATATCGTCATCATAAAAAGGTTCGGGGATTTCTTGTGCCTTATTCAACTCATCTATCACAGAAAATGGCAAACTTAGATTAATCAACGTATCTGAATCCAGTAAACAATTCCACTGCTTGTTGATTGTCATTTTTGCATTGTCAGCTATGGGTTCACTTTTACAAGCAAACAACAATAAACTCAATACAATTCCCCAAAAAACTAAACGGTATTTCTTCATCATTTTTTACATCTATATTGGCAAGTTAAGATAAGAATTCTATATTTGAAAAAAAACATCCACATTTGAAATTTTCAAACCAATTTCTGAATATTCTAAAAAGTATGCGCTGGACAAATTTGTCTTTAATGGCGTTTTTTATAATTTCCTTTCATTTTGTGGCATTTCCGAAATTTATAGAACACTCCTTCTTTACGGATTTTGATTTTTTCTTACTCGCTTTTTCATTTATTCTCAGTACAGGTACAGGATATTTTATCAATGATTTTTATGACCAGCAAATAGACCAAATAAACAAACAAAAGAATTTCATTTTTGGAATGCAAAAACGAGTGGTTTGGCTTTATTGGTTTTTTCTGAATTCAATAAGTATTTTACTTGTTTCTTGGGTACTCCATAAGCAAAACCATCTTGAACTTATTCTAGTTTACTTTTTCGCTCTTTGGCTACTTTGGCTCTATTCGGCACGTTTAAAACGCTGTTTTTTTTGGGGAAATTTTACGGTGAGTTTTCTTATTGCTTTCATGATTATTTTTTTGATTCCATTTTATGATATTTATTTCCAAAACAAACTACAAAGCGTCATTCTTCCCTATCTTTTCTGGTTAAGCTCCTTAGCATTTCTTTTAAATTTAGCAAGAGAAATTATCAAAGATTATGAGGACATCGAAGGAGACCAAAAAGAAAAAGCACGTACAATTCCTATTATTTTAGGCAAAAAAAAATCGAAAGGAATTATTTTAGGAATATTAATTCTCTGCATTTTAATCAATATCATTTATTTTGTTTCAAAAGACCAATGGCTCAATGCACTTTTATTTTCTTTGATCATTAGTCTCAATTTTCCCTTTTTATATAAACTCTCTGACACAAAAGGAGCAAAAAAACTCTCATTAACTCTTAAAATAAGTATGTTTATGGGGATTGTCAGTGGTATTTTTTTTATTTCAAACTAAAATCGTTTATTTCCCTATCTGGGAATTCGCATAAAATTTTATAATTAACCACCATTTATCAAGACAAAACAATACTATAACATGTATCTTTTGTAATATTTTCAAACCAACATATATCACATAACGCACCATAATTAACTTTAAAATAAATAATTAAGTGATTTATTTTTATTATACTTTTAAATAAAATATTTAATGTATATTGCAAAGACTCGTATAAAACTCTAACAAAAAATCATCCTAAACAGAAAAAGATATTTTCTATTTGATCTCCATTTGTGCATATGTCCTTATTAGAATTTTGCACAAATCAAATATCCATATCAGCGCTCTGTTTAGATCCTTGACATGAAGACTCTTAACCTACTCCTCCTCAAGGTTTTTTGCGGAATATTATTTTCAATAATTCCCATCCAAACCTGCCTAGCTCAAAGTAATTTTAGTATCCAATATTCTGGAATTGCCCCAGCAGACATCTCTCCTTTTCAAACAAATAAACTGGGAAATATTGCCATTTCTAATCCCGAACGTGGTTTTAGTATCAGAGCCGGTGTGATTGATATTTATTCTCAAACAGATTTCCCAGATAGCAACTATTTTGAAAATATTTCTGGGAACTATCCAAATCCTAGAATTCCCTTGAACTCTTATCTCGGTAATTTTGAAAATGATGGAATTAGCCTTGTGGAAACAGAACTTTATATACATTATAAAGACAGTTTACAAAATAATACTGCAAGTTTATCAAGCTCAGACTTATTGAAACCTAAAAACGAAATCCTTCCCATTCTAGAAAGTCATGGATTAAAAATGCACTTAATTTTAAATTCTTCTTTTGAGTATCAAAAAAATGGAAGCGATGGCGTAAGTTCTGTTTTGAGCAACAATGGCGTGAGGCTCAATAGAAATATTGCTTATCTCCAGGAATCACAAACATTATTCAGTGAATTAAACACGCATACTGCACTGGTTCATTTAGGATGGATCAATCATCCATGGGATTTTAATCATTATCGATTAAGTGGACACTGGAAAAGAAGTAATTTCGAAATGGGAATCAACTACCCCATTGGAAAAATAAAAAGAGATATTGAGTATTCAAACTATCATGGTACAAAACGAAAAAGTACACAAAGATCTTCTTGGGGACAAGTGCATGGAGAAGCAAGTGCATGGGAGTTCCAATCATCTATCAATCATCTAAAAAAGAATATCTTAAATAAAACACTATCCATATTTCCAACACAAAAAATACTCTTAAAATCCACCTATGCCATCGCACAACATATTGGAAATTCTATAGGAGTTACAGTTCCTTATGGAGCGACATATCCTGTAAATAATATGCATAATACCATGCTCGGTCCTTTTAACACAGGAATAACACATGATAGTGTAAAAAACCTTAAAGACGAACAAAATTTTCTCAGATTTGGTTATTATGATCATGCTTTTGGAGGAGATACTTATGACTCCTACTGGACGATTTGCAATGGAAAAGCACAAGAAATAACCTGGACCAGTGATATGCCTACGACTATTGGAATAGACTGGGCTAATAATTTATCGCATACAGATGCCTTTAATTTAAGGTACTATCGTCAAAATCTTTGGATGCATGGTGAAATGCCTACTTATGAAACACCAGACCCAATAAATAATGTTTCCCACAATCCTTCGGCATGGTTTACTTCGTCTTTTAATAGGAATTTCTCCTATCTTTTTCATTGGTATGAATCTACAACTGGGATAAAAAACCCACAATATGACTGGGAAACTCATGAAGGAATGTGTAGCGGAAAGCTTCAAGATGGTTTTTACAGTGCCCTAAAACTAAGATATTTCAATTATACCAGCTTTAATATCACTCACAACAACCTGCTTGATGGAAGAAGTCCTTATGAAATGCCTGATGGTTATACTCTTCCTCCAGATTCCTTAGATATGCAAGCCTTAACGGGAGCTGGAATTCCTAAAAAAGATAGTACAGCGATTAGTCAATGGAAAAAAAGAACCTTGAGCAAAGTAGAGCTTGAGCAATTTGGAATGCCCATTTCCGACCGATATTTTAAAAACAAGACGGGAAATGACACCACAAGAAGTGCTTATGAATACATTAGAGATCATTTAGGATATCGTTTGGAACTTCAAAAAACGGATTTCATTTTCAATACAGATCACTTAATGATCAAAACAGACCTAATTAATAGAGGTTTTGCTGCTCCACAAAATAAAAGAGCGCTTTATTTTGTAATTCTTGATGAAAACGATGAAGTGGTGCTTTCTACTAAGACACACTATGATTGGAGAAATTGGCAACCAGATACCTTTGCCATTCCTATGCTCAACTATCATAATGTGGGCGTATCAGGAATCCCTTCATTAGATAGTCTCGTTATTGGTGGTATTCCGCTTGGAGACCAAGGTACATCTTGGCATCATAACCCCATTAACACCAGCTACAAACCTATTGTTTATTCTCTAAAAGATACTTTTAACTTAGCGGGTTTACCTCATGCTTATTACCAACTTGGAATCGTATTACCAGATCCCGAAACCTCTTTGCATGACAAACCCAAATATGCCGTAAGATTTGCCAACCAAGCTAAGTATATTCCATGTTCTGCCATTACTGTTTTAGGGAGTTTCTGGACAGGAACAAACACTTTTTCGGATAAAGATGCGGATGGAATAATGGACAGCGATGATAATGCGCCACTAAACCCCATACAACTTGCCCAAAACCCTATAACCAATCCAAACACGAATTGTAGCTTACCCTTTTATCTAGAAGTAGCAAAACAAGAAAACATTCACAATAAAACAACCAATTTATTAGAAATAAGAAACAAAACGATCTTGGCTCCTGAGCAAACTACAAAACTAGAAATCTATTCTTTAGCAGGTAAATTAGTAAAAGGAAATAGACAAAACACCATAAGTATAGAGGGTATTCTACCCGGATTTTACTTAGTAAAATATTATATAGACGGGAAATACTTTGCAGAGAAAATGGTAATCAAGTAGATTACTCAAAGTATAGTTAGCATCATTAATAACTAATAAACAACACCTTAACACTCGAGTCATTAAATAATATATCGGGGCAAAAATGTGGATACTTTCACCTTTGCCCCTTTTTCGTTTTTATAATAAAAAGCAATAACTTATCTTTGAAAAAGTAGTATTTTTGATAACTTACAATAAATTAGGTTATCCCTAAATTTCAGATAAACATTATGAAGAAGTTTTTGTTTTTTATTTTTTCAGTTTTTTATTTCCAATTTTCTTTTGGGCAGATTACGTTAGATCAAAACCAACCTAATAGTATCGTCCAACACCTTGTTGAAAATGTACTTGTAAATACAAGTGTAACAGGAATACAAGTTTCTAATGTAACTTTTAGTTGTGGTGACACTAACCAGATTGGGTACTTTAACAATGCCACGAATGACATCTTTATGGAATCTGGTTTTTTTATGTCCACAGGTGGTAGTTCTCAAATTACATCAGGAGGTATAGCTTCAAACAGTAACTGCGCAGATGACGCTGATTTGGTTGCTCAGCTCCAAATGGTAAATGCACAAAGTCTTCTTACCAATAATGAAATTGTGATTGAATTTGACTTTATCGCTTCTGGAACCAGTGTAGAGTTTGAATATGTATTTGGGTCACATGAGTATCCTACATACGTCTGTTCTCAATATAATGATATTTTTGGTTTTTTTATCTCTGGCCCAGGAATTACTGGTCCATTCTTAAATCAAGCGATTAATATGGCTAAAGTTCCTGACCCTTCGAACCCTACTACCTATACAAATACACCTGTAATAATAAACACACTAAACAATGGAACTGTAGGAGGTAACGGTTCTTTACCAAATTGCAATAATATTGATCCAAATTGGCAATCATACTCGATATTTTTCAATGACAATGTAGGCTCAGCAACAAGTTCAAATATTAATTTCGGGGGCTATACCAAACCTTTAAAAGCTGTCGCCCCTACTATTTGTGGGGAAACATATCATCTAAAACTTGCAATAGCAGATGTTCATGATGGAATTCTAAACTCTGCCGTTTTCCTAAAAGAAGGATCATTCAATGTAGTAGCGGGTAGTTCTGAGCTAGAATCACAACTAGAAGGAAGTGACTCCATCTTGATTGAAGGATGTTATCCAGGTCAAGTAATCGTAAAGCTTGATCAATTCTCTCAAGTGGCGGATGCCGAAATCTTTGTAGAAGTAGAGGGTACTGCTCAAGAAGGAGTAGATTATCAAGACATTGTAGATACTTTAGTCATTCCTGCAGGAGATTCTGTGGGTGCCATAGATGTTGTTACCATTGTAGATAATCAATTAGAACTTGATGAAACGGTAATTATCAGAACCTTTATTTGTGATGGAATACTTTCTGAAGATACTTTTGTCATTTCAGATCCCGATAGTATTTTTATCGACCTTCTGTCTCATGACACCTTAGTATGTGCAAATTCTGGTAACCCTATTCCTGTTCATGCTATTGGCTCAGGTGGTTATACTCCTTATAATATAGAATGGTTTTACAAAGGAAATCTAGAAGGAACAGGAGAAAATATTATTTTAAATCCACAAGATTCAGGAATGCACATTGTAAAAATCACTGAAGATTGTAATTACGAAGCGTTTGATACTTTTTATGTAAACTATATTCCACCTGTACCTACAGCATCACTCAGTTCTTTTTTCGATCTTGAAACAGACAAAGTTGTAGAAGGTTGTGAATACGGAAAATTAAATATCAAGCTCCCAAGAGCTTTTGAGAATGATACCACATTTGCTTTTCAAATTGTTGGAGGATCAGCGGAAGAAGGAGTTGACTTCTATCAGATTCCAAAATCAATCACTTTTCCTGCTGGTGTAACTGAAAAATTTATTCAGATAGAAGCCATTGTAGATGGAATTTTTGAAACAGATGAAGATATTCAATTCTATTTCCCATTCTATGATGCCTGTACTACAGAAGACAACCCTCTCACGGTTACTATTGTTTCTAATCCTGTTTTGAGCACCGATATGCCAGACAGTGTGTATGCTTGTAAAGGAGAACAATTTACCGTAGATCCAGAAATCTATGGTGGAATAGAGCCTTATGCAGTAGAATGGAGTAAAAACGGACAAGGAGCTTGGACTTCTAATAATCTTACTCAAACCGCAAATGCATCTGGAATGTATTATATAAAAATAAAAGATGCTTGTGACTATCAAGTAAAAGACTCTATTTACATTGACGTACCAGAATATGTAGAACTTAGCCTAACAAGTGAGTATGCTTCTAATATTACTATGTGTAGAAAAGATGACCTCACACTTTCTGTTGATGTAGAAGGTGGAATAGGCGGAATAAGTTATACATGGCTAAAAGATGGAATCCCGGTTTCTACCAAAAAAGAGTACGAAATAAGTGAAAACAAACCAAATATCTACAATTTCGCTTTAGTTGCAAGAGACAGTTGTGGAAATACAGAATCTAAAAACTTTATCGTAAAAATAGAACATTGTGAAGTACCGAATATTTTCACGCCAAATGGCGATGGAGTAAATGATGCATTCAAATTCGAATCAAAAGATATTGAAACATCCATCTCTCTAAGCATCTTTGACAGATGGGGAAAATCGGTCTTTAGCAGTAATAATTACGAAACTTGTAATAATGACAACCTCAACTGCTGGGAAGGAACACTTCCGGGGACAGATAAAGAGGCACCAGAGGGAGTTTATTTCTATGTTGTAAAATACGAAGATGAAAGAATTATAAAAGGAACCTTCCAGCTTATGAGATAGGTATGGATTTTGATATAAAAGCGTATGAAATTCATACGCTTTATTTTTTTTAAGAACATGAGGAAACTATTTACAATATTATTAGGACTTATTTTTACTCAGTTTTCATTGGCTCAAATGGCTGTTAGCAATCAAGCACCATTCAACTCAATGAATTATTTGGTAAATAATCAACTCATGAATACCAATATCTCTGTAACGGCATCAAATGTTACACTCAGCGCTGGTAGTTTAGGTCAAATTGGAGCTTTCCAAGCTTTTAACACAAACCTAAACATGGACGAAGGAGTGATTCTCTCCACTGGTGGAATATCTAAAGCATATCCGAACTCAAACACAGGTTTTGGTTATAATTCAAACACAGATTTAGATTTACAAAAACTCGTAATCACTCATGGTAACGGAAACGCAGCATCATTTAGAAATTCAGTGGTACTAGAGTTTGACTTTGTTGCTATTTCCAACGAAATGGAATTTGAATATATTTTTGCTTCCTATGAATACAAAGAATATGTTTGTTCAGAATATAATGACGTTTTTGGTTTCTTTATCTCAGGTCCAGGTATTACTGGCCCTTATTCTAATAATGCTCAAAACATTGCCTTAGTTCCCAATGCATCAAACCCAAACACTTTTAAGAATGTTCCGGTAATGATAAACACCATTAACCATGGGAGTCCTGGAGGTAGTGGTTCAAACTCGAACTGTTTAAGCATCGATCCTGCTTATGTACAAAACAGTGTTTTCTATGTAGATAATCCGCAAAGTACACCTGTAGGGTTTACAGGATTTACAAAACCCCTAAAGGCAAAAGCGACCTTAGAGTGTGGGAAAACTTATCATATCAAACTTGCTATTGCCGATATAAGTGACGAAAATTTCAATTCAGCTGTTTTTCTAAAAAAAGGTTCTTTTGGGTTTGAAAACCCACTAACCATGGCCTTAAAAAACAAAGATATTGTTGTAAAATGTAATAACCAAGTTACGATAGATCCGGGAGTTTCTGGCGGAAATGGAACGTATTCATATCAATGGTTTTTTAATGGTACGCTCATCAGTACAGCCCCAACAATTTCTATCTCTGATGTAGGTGATTACAAAATAATCGTTGAAGATGAATGTATTGCCATAGATCATGAATTCAAAGTCATAGAATACACAGAAATGAACTTGAACCTTACTGATGATATTGTGATATGTAACGACACCATAATAACTCCCGTTATTACAGGTGGAGCACCTCCTTTTTCTTTCACTTGGTTTAAAGATGGAACCTATCTTCACAGTAATAGTCAGCTCAATATACAACAAGGAATTAGCGGTAAATATAGACTAGAGATTTTAGATGACTGTGGATACAAACTATTTGACACAGTGGATATTTTTTCACCAGAAAAACTAGAAGTAGAATTCCCTGATGACACTTACCTTTGTGAAGACTTAAATGATATTATCGCAAAAGTTTCAGGAGGACATGGAAATGTTGTTTATTTCTGGGTTTGGGATGGTGACACCATTAATGATACAAAAATCACCGTTAAAAAGAGCTTCCATGGTGAGGTAGAGTTTACAGCTTATGATGATTGTGGAACATATTTGAGTAAAAAGATTTTCCTCTACAGTCCAGATAAATTTGAAAAACTCTCTTTGAGTATCCCAAAATATGAGTTTGAGATGTGCAGAAGAGACCGAGAACCTATGCCTATCGAAATTTTCGGAGGAGTGGGTGGCTATGAAGTTTCTTGGTATATCAACAATGTTTTTGTTTCTAATGCAGAACAATATATTTTTGATGCAAAATCTTTAAAACTGGGTGCCAACACTATCAGAATTCTGATAACAGACAAATGCGATAACAAAGTGGATGTCTCCCTAACTATTAATGTATCTGACTGCTGGATTCCTAATATTTTCACTCCAAATAATGATGGAATTAACGACTATTTCTATTTTCCGTTTGGAGATTTTCAAGAGAATATGTCTGTAGAAATCTATAACAGATGGGGACAAGAAATATACAAATCTGACAACTATGATCGTTGTTTAGATGATGAAAACCCTGAATGTTGGGACGGAAAAGTTCAAAAAACAGGAGCTGCAATCACAGAAGGCGTATATTATTACATTATCACCTTTGAAGATAATACTGAAGTAAAAGGAAATGTGGTTGTAAAATATTAACACCACAATTGGTATAAACGGGTACTGACCTTAGAAATACCAGAACGGGCTATCCATTTTTACGAATATTAGACGAAAGTAGAATTTTCAGGATTTTCAATTTATTGATAATCACATCCTTCTTTTTAATCTCTTTTTCTTCCAGTGGTTGGTAGCTTTTCCCAATATTAAGGATTTTATTCATAAAGAAATTGGCTGAAATCCCCCATTTCATTAAAAACAATTCTCTCCCAATATTCCTTTTGAGCCTTTTAGTGGATTTTGATCCAAAATGATACACTTTACTTGCTCCTATTCCTTTAAAAATTCTTACACCAGCATCATACAATTTCTTTGAAATATCAGGATCAGAATACATTCCAGGGCTAAACTCTACGCTCATTCCTCCCACAAGATCCCAGAGATCTTTATGTACCACATTAGGAGGCCAAGTACTCCCATTCCAATCTGTTTTATGAAGATTTTGATATTCCGAAAGCAATTCTTTTTCTTTAAAATTACTGGTATCATCCCCAAAGTCCTTTACGATAACACAAGAATTCCCGGTGTCTCGAGGTTCTATCATCGTTGCCGATAGCATAAAATACTTGCTTGGCAATGCCTGTATTTCTTCATACATAATTTTATCCCAATCGGGTAATACATACATATCATCATTGAGATAAACCATATAATCCGATTTCACCAAATCCCTGCAAAGGTTCAGTGCATAACAAATCCCTGCATTGCCTTCAGAGTGTATAAAATCAATATCCTTTTGATCCTGTAACCATTCAACAGTTCCATCTGTTCCCTCGTTTGCAAAAACAATCATCTGAATACTCAAGGTACTATTTTTTCTGATGGCATTTACACAAAACTGAATATACTCTAGGTTATTCCATGTAGGAATAAGAAGAGATAAATGATAGACTTTGTCTTCTGTTTGAAGATACTTCGTAATAGAATCAGGCATATTGCTTATATTTCTCTTTGGCAATGATATATTTTTATTTCCAAAATGAAAACAAAGTTATCAATAATCCTAGATTAAAGCATTGAATAAAACAGAAACAGGATGATGAGCTGTTTGCTCCACCCCATCTTTTATTTGGTGCCTACAACTGGTTCCAGAAGCCACAAGAATATTTGTTTCTTGTAAACCACGAACGGCAGGAAAAACAGAGTCGGCTCCAATTTTTTGGCTCAGTTCATAATGCTCAACTTCGTAACCAAAAGAACCTGCCATTCCACAACAACCTGTCACCAATAAACTTGCCTTATAGTTTTTGGGAATACTCAATAGTTTCACCAAATTGGATGTATTGGTAAGTGCTTTTTGATGGCAATGACCATGTATTTTTATCTCTGCTTTATTTTGGATGAAAATTTCGGAAGAAAAACGACCTTTCTCAAATTCTTTCCATAAAAATTCCTCAATGGTAAAAACGTTTTGAGCAAGTTTTTTTGCCTGCTCAGGATTCTTGACCAGTCTTTTATATTCATCTCTAAAACTCAAAATAGCTGAAGGCTCTACCCCCACTAAAGGAATTTCTTCAGAGATTAATGAACCAAAAAGAGTGATTTGCTTTTCGGCAATTTCACTTGCTTGATCAAGGAAACCTTTAGAAATATAACTTCTTCCACTCTCTGGGTGCTGTACTGCTAAAATTTGATATCCTAAATGATCTAATAATTGAATAGCCTGCTTACCAATCGAAACATCATAAAGATTGGTAAATTCATCAAAGAAAAAATAGACTTTTTTATTCGATTTTTTTGTTTTTAGATCGAAGGATTTAAACCATTTTCTGAGGTGTTGTTTTGCCAACTTCGGAACAGCCCTTTCTGGAGCAATCCCCATAATTTTTTTGGTCAAAGTGGCATTGGAAATAGAATTAATAATTCCACTCGGTAAAGGGAGTTTTGAAATCCAATGGGTATTATTGGCAAAGATTTTATTTCTAAAAGAAAATCCATTCTCTTTTTGATACTGATACAGAAACTCTGCTTTTACACTAGCGATATCTACATTACTAGGACATTCTGAACTACAGGCTTTACAACTTAAACACAAATCTAAAACTTCTTTTAACTCAGGATGGTTAAAAGGATTTTTCTGATCACTATTGGTTAAAAATTCTCTTAAAGCATTTGCTCTAGCTCTTGTAGTGTTTTTCTCCTCTTTGGATGCACGATAACTCGGACACATCACACCACCAGAAATAGAGTTTCTTCTACAATCACCAGATCCATTGCATTTTTCAACCAAACGTAATATTCCTTGATTTTCAGAAAAATCTTGCTTGGTGGTTATTTCCGGCTCTATACGGTCTTTTGTATAACGTAGATTTTCGTCCATTGCTGGGGCATGAACGATTTTTCCTGGGTTAAAAATATTTTTAGAATCAAAAACAGATTTCAGTTCACACAATAATTGATAATTTTCTTCGCCTATCAAAAAAGGGATAAATTCTGCTCTTACAATCCCATCGCCGTGCTCCCCACTAAAAGAACCTCGGTATTTTTTTACCAAATGAGCTGTGGCAGTTGTGATCTCTCTAAAATGCTGAATCCCTTTTTGTTTTTTTAGATTCAAAATAGGTCTGAGGTGTAATTCTCCAGCACCTGCATGCGCATAATAAACTGCTTGCTGATCAAATTCTTCCATCAGTAAAGCAAACTCTTTGATAAAACTTGGTAAATCTTCTAAATCTACCGCAGTGTCCTCTATACAAGCAACTGCCTTATCATCTCCTATGATATTTCCTAATAGTCCTAAACCTGCTTTTCGCAAATTCATCACCTTAGAAATATCTGATGCTTCTATCCATGCATTATGGTAACTGGCTGTTTTCTCTTGTAAATCTCTAATGAGTATTGCTGCCTTTTCTTTTACTTTTTCATCAGACTCTGCCCGAATTTCTAGCATAAGAACCGCCTCTGGATTCCCTTTTAGAAAAAAACGATTTTTTACCTGTTCTCTATTAGATTTTGTACAATCTAAGATCATTTTATCCATGAGTTCACAAGTATATAACTCATGCTTCATGGCTACCAAAACGGCATTTAAAGAATCTTCAAGATTGTTAAAATGAGAAACAATCATCAGGCTATTTTCAGGAGGCAAAACATCCAAAGTCAAGGTGATTTCAGAAGTAAAAAAGAGCGTCCCCTCACTTCCACTAAGTAGCTTACATAAATTAATTTTACGCTGAGTTCCGCCAAATTTTTCAAATTCCAATAAGGCATCCAGAGCATAACCTGTATTTCTTCTGTGGATACTTTTTTTTGGATATTCTTTTATGATGCGCTCTTGGATATTTTTTTGACTCAGTTGTTGATCTATCCACGAACAAATTTCCCCAAGCAGATTGGTTTCTTTACATTTTTCATTCCATTCTTCTAAACTCCAATCTTGAAAAACAACTTGAGAACCATCACTCAAAAATCCTTTTAAACTTTTTATATGATCTCTAGTAACTCCATATTTTATAGAAGTGGTTCCCGAAGAATTATTCCCTACCATTCCTCCTATCATACATCTATTGGAAGTAGAAGTATTGGGACCAAAAAAAAGCCCATAAGGTTTTAGGTAGTTATTCAGTTCATCTCTAATAACACCTGGTGCTACCGTAACTGTTTTGTTTTCTTTATCTAAAGAAATAATTTGCGTAAAATGCTTGGAAACATCAACAACAAGCCCTGTTCCCACACATTGCCCTGCGAGCGAAGTCCCTGCTGTTCTAGGAATCAACCCAAAACCCTTTTTATGGGCAAATTGGATGATTTTCTGTAGATCTTCAGCATGTTTTGGATAGGCAACACCTAAAGGTATTTGACGATAAACAGAGGCATCCGTAGCATAAATAGCTTGATGCAATGAGTCTTCAAAAATATCTCCTTCAATCTGGCTTTTAAGTTCTTTGAGATTCAAAATTGATGTTTTTTTAGTGAATATTGTTGAACAATACGAATCATTAAAGCCTAAAAGAAAATCGGAATCGAAAACCTTGAAGATCTGTACTCAAATTTTCGTCATTTCTGTGGGTGATTCTATACACATAATCTATTCTCAGGATTTTTAGAATATTTTCTATTCCTACAGAAGCTTCCCAATATCCACCATCATTTGGGGCGTTTATTGCGTTTCCGTTTATTGTATAATCTTTGTGTTTACTATTCAGGTTCCCCAAAATTCCTTTTATTCCGACGACTTCTCGCAGTTTTAAAGATCTAATGAGTGGAATGTGATTAAAGACCAATCCTTCAAAATGCTGTTCTGCAATAATTTGAACATAACGATCGCTCAATAATTCAAAATTATCAATCATAGAAAATTTTTGAAAGTCAAGAGAAAAGGTTCTATTCCCTTGAGCTAAAAACAATAAAGGATAAGGAACTTCTCCAAAAAGAATTCCACCCTTTACATTCAAATGAAGTCTTCCAAGATGATTAAAACTCTTTTTATAATTGGTTTGTAATTCAATTTTTTGATATTCATAATCACTTCCAAGAACATTGCTAAATCCGAAGATACCATCAAATTTCACTTGCAATCTATTGCTCACAAAAAGTTGCCATCTTTGGGTCGTTCTATTCCCTACATATCTTGGGTTGATGTCGTAAATGAGTCCTATCTTTGCTTCTGTAGTTGTAAAATCTCTCGGAGCTCCCGAAGGGATAAAATCAAACTTCAATACGTCTGAAACTTCTTCATAATTCGTTCTATTAATTTCGTTTGTCAACCTCCATGAATTATTGATATTTTTTTCAGAATCTATTTTCCATTCATCAATATTCATAAAGTTAGGTGCTGTTCCTCTAGAAAAAATACTAGAAATAAACGTTCCTGAATTCAATAAATTATTCGGATTCGTTTCTGTAATCACCCGATAATCTTTGGTTTTAGAAAAAGATAATCTATGATACTTTTTTCTATTTACAAGAACACCTCCTGCGAGTTTGTATTTCCATTTTTTATCTCGATCTCCATAAGCTACATAAGCTTGTGTATGCCAATTATGGCTCATTCCAATTGCCGTTTTTCCTCCAATAAAATATCGATTTCCTTCTATTTCATTATAAGAGTATAGATTCCAAAACGGACCAATATCTATGGTTTTGTTAAACACAGGAATGTGGTTATTAGACATAATATACACCATATTATCTACGAACTTGAATTCTGGAGAATCCTCCACTTTTCCGATCATTTCATAAATCCCTGCTTCCTTTTTTGTCAATTTTTCGGCTCTGGTCCCTTCGATATCTGCATACATCAAAGATTTTTTTCTAAAACCGAGTTCTTTTAAAGAATCTATATGGCTTTTATTCCAGTTTTTTTCAAATCCATAATTGGAGTAAACGATTGTGCGGTGTGCATAGAACCCAAAATTATCCTTAGACTCAATCAGCTGAAAATCGGTTATTAATTGATCTTTTTTTATCAACCACTTTTTTACCGTAGGATTGTATTGAAAAGTTTGTTCAAATTTTAAATCAGTCACAAAATTCAAATTGGCATCCTTATCCACTCTTAAACTTATATGCTTAACTGCCCAATATTTTTTATCTACCTTTATCTCTCCCATAAAGGTAAGTTCATGAGATCTTTTGGGGATGTATTGAATGGTATATTCTACATTTCCATCTGCCAAAACTGTACTATCTTTTAGGTAATAATGATAATTTAATTGTCCAATGGATGCCAAAGGACTGGTAAACGATTTTTCAAAAACGTTGATTGCGGGTTTATAAATATCAAAATTGGTATTCAAAGATTCTAATACTCTTTGCGCTGAGCGATTATCTTGAAAACCCGATATTTTATTTCCCAAAAATATTTTGTGATGCTCATTTGGATTTCTGCTGTGTAGAACTTTGTACTTTGCCTCATTAATCATCAATGGAAGTTGTGATTTCTCATTAAAATCAGAAGTATCTGCATACTCAAAAATGAATTGTAACCTTTTGAAAAGTCGATTCTTTTTAAAGTCTTCCGAAAAATTATTAATATCCATTTGAGTTTTTTCATATTGATCATAGGTAAGTGTATCAATATTCTTAGCAATATTCTTTTTCTTGTTCCTCCATACGTTTTTCATAACAATAATGGCAGGACTATCACTTTTGGCTTTTTTTCTCCTCTTAGAAACTAACTCCACCTCAGAAAGTATGCTACTTTCTTCTTTTAGTTTTATTTTAAGATTATTTTTTTGCCTTGGTAAAATATTAATTATTCTGGTCTTAAAACCTATATAACTGACCTCTATTTGTCTTACTGCTTTTGAAGTTTGAAGTCGAAACGTTCCATCTACTCCAGTAATAGTACCTGTTTGAGTTCCCACAAAAACTACATTCACAAAGGGAAGTTCTTCATTGGATTTAGCATCAATGATTTTCCCAACTACCAAAGTATTTTGCTGAGCCCAAGAGGTACTCATCAAAAGAAATACAAAAAAGAAACTAAAGAGTTGTTTCAGCATAAAATTTAAATGCATTAAATATGAATGTGGAAATTTAAGAACTTTCGCAAAACTATCCTCCTATTACTAGACAGAAAGCGTATAAGAATCTATATATCCACTAAATAATATAAAAGAGCGAAAGTTTTTTTATAAAATCAAGATATTGCACCCTATTGCTTTGGTCTTATTTTTTTTTGAGGACTCCCAATAAAATTGATCATACTCTTACCAAATTATTCACTGATTGCTTACTTAAATTACTCACCTTTTTCACAACTTCATTAGTCAAATTAAGTAAAGGTATCGGTACATGATACCTATCAATAGGTTAACACTAAAAATGGTATTATTTGATTATATTTGCAATCTTTAAACTCAAAAATCACTCTGGAAAACAGAGCAATTTGGGATATAAAATTTACAATTAAA
Organism: Flavobacteriales bacterium; assembly: GCA_025210805.1. Lineage (NCBI taxonomy): Bacteria > Pseudomonadati > Bacteroidota > Flavobacteriia > Flavobacteriales > Flavobacteriales bacterium. Next base: position 54,201 of record JAOAQX010000005.1, on the reverse strand, counting down.
AAAACAGAACAATGGGAGAAAATAGTCTCAATAACTTTTGGAAAAACATAGGACTTAGATATAAGTCTCACCCTTGGCATGGTGTTTCTGCTGGAGATAATGTTCCAGAAGAAGTTAATGCTTTTATTGAAGTAGTACCTTCAGACTCTGTAAAGTACGAAATAGATAAAGAAACAGGATATATGATGGTGGACAGACCTCAAAAATTTTCTAATCATTTCCCTGCACTTTATGGTTTTGTACCAAAAACTTTTTGTGATGAAAAAGTTGCTGAATACAGTAGAGAAAAAGTAGGAAGAAATGATATCGATGGAGATAATGATCCTGTAGATATTTGTATCCTAACAGAAAGAACCATTAATCATGGAAACATTATCGTTCCTTGTATGCCTATAGGTGGTTTCCGTATGTTAGACGGTGGTGAAGCTGATGATAAAATCATTGCAGTAATGAAAGGCGATAGCATGTATGGAAATGTTACAGATGTAGATCAATTACCAAAATTGGTTTTGGATCGTTTGAAGCATTATTTCCTTACTTACAAAGAAATCCCTGGGGAGAGCAACGAAAAGCCAAAAATAGAAATCACTCATCTTTATGGTAGAGAAGAAGCTCTTGAAGTAATTAATAGAGCCCGTGAAGACTATGATAACAAATATGGAAATGTGGAAGATTTGTTAAAAACAGAACTTAAAAATGTGGTTGACTTCTTAAAATAAGAATTTCCATTTTACAATTTCTTAAAGCCTTTGAATTTGATTTCAGGGGCTTTTTTGTTTTATATTTGGTTTTAAACTATTTTCCCTTATCAAGATGACCCGAAATAAGAATCTTAAAGAAATTGCTTTTGTTTTTTTCAAACTCGGAATGATGGCTTTTGGCGGACCCGCAGCTCATATTGCTATGATGGAAGAAGAAATTGTGGAAAAAAGAAAATGGATTTCACGTGATCATTTCTTGGATCTCATGGGTGCTACGAACCTTATTCCAGGACCAAACTCTACGGAGATGACCATGCATTGTGGTCATGAAAGAGGTGGTGTTTTAGGACTATTTGTAGCTGGAATCAGTTTTATTATCCCAGCAGTAGTACTCACAGGAATTTTAGCAGCACTCTATGTAGAATATGGTGCTTTACCTCAAGTTGCACCCTTTGTTATGGGAATAAAACCTGCGGTCTTAGCCGTAATTGCTGGAGCGGTTATTAAACTCGGAAAAAAAGCAACCAAAAACTATTGGTTAATTGGTTTAGGTGTTCTTGTTTTATTCGCTTCTTTACTGGGAGTAAATGAAATATTAGCACTCTTATTCAGTGGTGTTATTGGAGCTACTTTTTTTTATTTTAAAGATCGAAAGTCATTAGAATCTCCGCTATTTTTCCCTTTATTTTTACTGATAACCATTCCTCAAAAAACACTTACCAAAATAGTAGATCCAGACACCCTCCAAATTTTTTGGAGCTTTCTAAAAGTAGGAGCTATTTTATATGGAAGTGGCTATGTTTTATTTGCATATTTAGATGCTGAGCTGGTAGCACAAGGTTTGTTGAGCCGCAAAGAGCTTATGGATGCAATAGCCATGGGACAATTTACTCCAGGACCGGTACTTTCCACCGCTACATTTATAGGTTATCAACTGGGTGGAGTTAGTGGTGCTATTGCCGCTTCTTTGGGTATTTTTCTACCTTCTTTTATCTTTGTTTGGTTACTCAATCCTCTAATACCCAAAATGAGAAAATCGAAGTTTTTGAGCTATTTTTTGGATAGTGTAAATATTGCAGCCGTTGCCATTATGCTTTCAGTTTTGGTAGAAATGGGAAAAGAATCCTTGGTAAATTGGCCCTCTATAATTATTGTTCTACTCGCTCTGTTTTTCACTTTTGGACCTAAAAAAATCTCTACGATCTGGATCATTTTAGGCGCTTCTCTATTGGGCTATCTACTGTCTGCTTTTTAGTTGTTTTTTTCTTGGATAATACCATTTAGAAGAGATTTTCTTACCTTTAGAATACTGAGCTATTTCAGTAAACCCCTCCATGGTTATTAACACAAAATCACCACTAAAAGGTTTATTGTTTTTATATACACCTTCTAGTTTTCCAAGTTTAATACGATTGTATTCAACACGATCAAAATTACACCAAGCTTTCCCTTCCTTTTTTCCATTTTTTATTGGTATTTGAGCAATTGGTATCATTTTTTTACGTGTACATATAAACCATTCTTCATGTCCGTTTTGTGAGCCATTTATGAATTCTTTTTTAATATAAAGGCGATTTCTAAAAATGAGATTGGTCTTTTCAACCAAATTCACCTCCGCTCCGTTCATTGCTTTATTTCCTTCGTAATTCATGCTATAATAAATAGATGTATCACCATCTAAAATGGATTTTTTTGAAACCAAAAGTCCATTTTTATAGTTCTTTTTATGAATAAAATAATTGCCTTTATCTGTAAACAAACCTTCCTTTTTCCCTTGGACATATTCTTCCAAAGTGTTCATTTTTTTGTTATAAAACGTACCAGAATAAGGTTGATCATCTTTATAAACACCATTAAAATGAAAAGACACCACTTTCCCATAGAAATACTTTTGGTAATAAAAACCTGTACAGCTTCCTTCTAGCTTTCCTTGGCGATAATTTCTACTAAAGACTAAACTATCTTTTCTTTCTTTTCTAGAAAAAGTTTCGGTACCATCTTTGAGCCCTTTGTCATAAGAAGTAAGCCAAGCGTTTTCTAAAACCTGCCCTTTCCAAGGTTTTCCGTTTTTATATTCACAAGAATATTGCATTCCTTCGGGGCTAAAAAAGGTGATTATTCCATGGTAATTTCCCTCTTGATAATTTCCTTTTCCAATAATTGACTCTTCTGTCCAGGGGAAGTCATCGTAACGAATAAAAGCTCCATTTTTCTTTCCATTTTTATAACGGATCAATTCATCTTCCTCTAGAATAGTTCCCTCATGTTTCTTTCCATTTTTATATGACAAAGTATAGGTTTTGTTTCCCACAAAACTTTTGACTTTTATAATTTTAGGTTTCCGAAAAAGCGAATTTCGCACATCAGAATTTAGATTATAATAAGTTATCTGTACTTTTTTTCTATTTATAACACCCTCATAACTCCACTCTTCTACTTCTTTTCCTTTTTTATAGATTAGGACAGATCCAATACCTTCATATTTTCCATTCCATTTTTTGTTATTTACATATTCCATTCTTAAAACGGTATTTTCAAGACTACTTCGTTCTTCTGTCCAAACCAAAGTATCTGCTCTGAAAAACGAGACCTTTTCTCCAGAGATAACCGTATTGGTATCCTGAGCGAAGGAAATCAAATGGATAAAAATGAATAAGAAAAAATATTTGTTCATGGTATTTGTTGTTTAGATTAATCTGTCTATGCTTTTGTGGTTTATGACCATTTTATGCAAAAAAAATTGCCAAGATTTAAAACCTTGGCAATTTTTTAGTTATTAACAATAAAGCTTGTTTATTCAGCATTTGCTTTTTCGATCATATCACGAAAATCTGCAATACTCATTTCCTTTTCGTCCAATTTGAATTTGTCTTTTAATTCTGTAGTCAATTTTTTATTGAAAACAGACTGAGTAATATTCTCCAATTCTTTTTGGTCTTTAAGAACATTTTGTACAATTCCATCTAGCATAGAGTCATCTATACCTGCTTGTCCGTACTGAGCCATTTGAAGAGAAACTAAGTATTTTGCTTCTGCTTCTACTTCTTCTTTCTCTACTTTAATTTCGTAAGCCTTAGCTAATTTACTTTCGATGATTTGCCATCTCAAGTATTTTTCGCTTTTGCTGTAATCTTCTTCCAATTGCTCTTCAGAGACTTCTTCTTTTTGGTTTGCTGCAATCCACTTTTTCAAGAAATCTTTTGGCAAATCAAATTTGTTTTTCTCCAAAAGGTATTCCACAGCGTCATCCATAAATTTACGGTCTGAATCTGCTATATGTAGGGTTTTTGCTTCTTCTTGAAGTTTTTCTCTAAAAGCCTCTTCTGTCTCGATTCCTGCTTCTGGATATACTTTTTCATAAAGCTCTGCATCCAATTCTGCTGGAGTCATACGAGAAATCATAGATACTGTTAAAGAGAAGTTTCTGTTTTCAAGATTATCAAGTGTAGTTTCGTCTATCTCCAAAACTTTCAAGATTTGTTCTCCATCAAAAGTATCTTCGATATCGATTTCCAATCTTGTTTTTTCTCCACTATCAATCAATTGATTGAATACTTCTTCGTTTTTCACATCATCTACCATGAAGTTTCCTTCATTAGAAATTCCCTCTTCTAGGTCTTTTCCATCGGCATCAATCTGAACAAATTTTGCACGAACCATATCTCCTTTTGCAATAGCATCTGGTTGTTCAAATTTTGCATAACGCTCAGTAATATTCTTCACGTAGTCTTCGATATTTGCTTCGTCTGCTACGATATTGATATATTCTAGTTTGTTTCTCTTTGAAATTTTGATATCAAGCTCTGGGCTCAATCCCAAATCGTACTCAAACACAAAGTCTTCTTGAGTTGCCCAATCCAAAGTTTCATCGATTTTTGGAAGCGGTCCTCCAAGGTAATCCACTTGGTTTTCGCTCAAATATTTCCCAACACCTTCAGAAGTCATTTCGTTGATTTTCTCAGCTTTGGCTCCAACACCAAAACGTTTACGAATTACACCCATAGGTGTCTTCCCCGATCTAAATCCTGGTAAATTAACTTGCTTTCTGTATTGTTTTAGAAGTTTTTCTACGTCTTCACGATAATCTTCAGCACTTACTTCAACGCGAAGAATGGCGTTCAAATCGTCAACTTTTTCTAAAGTGATATTCATTTGATAATGTGTTTCGTGGTAAAAATTTTAGACGGCAAATATAGGCAATTTCAAGCATATTTTACAAGAAAAAATCTGAAAGTAAAAATGGATTCTAATTTTATTGGGCTTTTCTGAAGTCTTTTTGTTTTTGACTTTTAAACAAATGGCTACAAAAACCTGCTCATTCTATACATTTATACCGATGTGTAAATGAGTACAAGATGGAATTCCATTCTTGATTCAGGAGAATTACCAATAACAAAGAATTATTATAAATATCATGAATCAAAAAGTTGGCATTAACATGCGTAAACGGAACAACAAAATTAAGAACTCAAAAGACTGCTCAATAATTTGGGCAGTCTTTTAAGTGATCTATTTTCATTAATTTCATAAGCTAAAAGTACTGTTTACTTAGTATCACATTGTTGAAAATTTGTAAAAAAATGAAAACAGCCTTATTCATATTTCTTTCTTAAGCTTATATTCTTGCCATATAACGAAAGATAAACAAGCGATTCGGTTTAAAGGGAGGATTTCAAATAATACTTTTGCAAATAATCTCAACAAGTAATTGGTACGATAAATATTTTTACAAAAAAACACCATCAATGGAGTATTGATGGTGTTTATAATTGATTTCAAAGTTTATTAGTAATAAAAAGCAAAATGCGTATTAACTGAACCAGTAGAATGGTTAATTCCGTATCCAAACAAAGGACTATTTACATAATTCACATCATAGTAATTAAGAATCAACGTTCCTAACTCAACATCTTTCTCAGCTATTAGTGTTTGTTGAAAAGTTGAAGATCTCGTTACAGAATTGGAAAAATCAGTTCCTACGTTAAAATTTTCACTTAATTTTAAAGATAATGAGATTTTTGTTGTGTTTGTTATCTCATTAGAATATGAGGTTGATTGCGAAACTTCTACATCATCATGCTCATGAATACTTAAACTAATAGCGTCACCATACGCATTCCCATCCCAAGATGCGTTATTAGTCAAACTCAAATACTTAGCTTGAGAATATAATCCTGATTGTGAAAGATCCGTAGGAATATCATAGTATTTTGGCAGACATTTAATATAAAAAAATGGACCATCGTAAATAACATCTTGTAAACTAGATGGGTCTCCATAAAACAATTGCATTTCAAAAAAATCAGTCATTGATGCAAAAAACACAAACTCCCATTTTGAAGGTGGACAGACTTGACTTTGATTGAGGTCTCCACACATCGAAGCAACAACAAAAGTGTAGTGTAGTTTCAAAATATCCTCACCACCAGGCTGATTATTCATACCCAAATACGCATTGTAATTTGCCATTCGAATACCCTCGATCACATTTTTTTCATCTCGACAATCTCTTTCATACACAATAGAACAATCATCAGGTGAAGTATTTCCTCCCTCCAAAGGCAAAGCGCAAATTACTCCTGCACGTATCGCATTATTCAAAGAGTGTTTATCAACAAAATCGTAATCTACTGATGAAAACGACACATAATCTGCCCTAGAAAAGTTTGAGCAATTTTTCAAAGAAGGAAAATGATTTTCAACAAGATCATCGAACCAAATTGTTGAATTATCGTTTTTATTAACAGGAATAACACTCTCGCTTTCTTCAACTTGGATAGGTAAATAAGTGGAAATTAAAGTGCTTTGAGAGTTCGAAACCTTCTTATAAACTTTTCCCTTAGAAAAAGCTATTGTTCGTTTATCAATAACACATGGGTAAATACCCCAGTCCAAATTCTCAATTGGTTCATTATCCAATGCAATTTGAACCCAATCTGGAATCTTTATAGCTAAATTTGGAAGAATTTCTTCAAAATCATCAATTAAACTTCGCTCTAAAGTTCCTTTTTTAAAACAATCTAAAAAATGCTGATGAACAGATTTTGTCTTAAAAGATGTCTCTTTGGCATATTGTAAATAATAAAACTCCTTAATTTTTCCATTTTTATCAATCAGTTGATTAAACATAAAAGAGTTAAATTCTTTGTCTTCATTCATTAATTTTCCCAACGCTTGAGAAACAACAATTTTAAGTTGGTCTTCTTTGGAAAAAGAACTTAATTCTTTATTCAATTGGAATTCTTCCATTTGTTTTGAAGGGTGATTATCAATATCGTCATGCTCTTTTGAACAGCTGACAAAAAGTGAAAACACTAAAACAATTTTAAATATTTTTTTCATAATCTTTAGTAAATTAGGTAATTAATAAAAACATCACTATGCAATAATAATAATAATAATAATAATAATAATAAACAAATAATTCAACAATTAAAAAACTCAAAAACAAACACTTACAACAATAACTTATTATATTATCAATCTCCCGTAAGTCCAATGCATGCTACTGAAAAAAGATATTTGGAAGTCAAACCTTCTTGGCAAATTCCCCACATGGTAGCACCTGTGGTAAATACATCATCTACCAATAAAAAATGGGTGTATTCTGGGAAATCTGTTTTCCATTCGAAGGCAGATTTCATATTCTCCATTCGCTCTTGTTTATTTTTCTTGGTTTGGCTGTCGGTATTTTTCACTCGCAAAACAGGTGAAATCATGGGAATTTTGAGTTTTTTACTAATTTCCTCTGCAATAAAATTTGCTTGATTAAATCCTCTTTTTTCCATTTTGTTTTTATGCAATGGAACGGCGATGATATAATCTATATCGTAAACCAAATCATGGTTTTGCAATGATTTTGCTAACTGATTTCCAAAATACTTCGCTACACTTATTTTGTTTTGATATTTCAATAAATGCATCACTTTTTTCAGTGGACTTTCTCCCGAAAAATGATAGAGCGCTACGCCTTTTTGAATAGGGGTTCCTAAAGACACCATTCGCTGAACCATCAAATTATTAGGCGTAGAAAAAGTATTTGTTTTCGCTAATTTACTGGAGCAATCAAAACACAAAATATGTTCCTTGATAACTACTTTTTTTTGACAAACAAAGCACTGATTTGGGAGGATAAACTCCGATAAATCTCTAAAGCTATTTTTAATTATTTTGAAAATATTCTTCTACTTTTTTCTTGTAATAAGGTTGATAATTAATCGGTTTTTGATGAAATATTTCTTTTTGTTTTTTCTTTTCTTCCAGGTATTTTTTCCAAACTTCAGACTGCTCTCGCTGTTGCTGTTCTGCCTCTTTAGATTTACGTTTTTTCTCTTTTTCCTGTTCCCTTTCTGCTTTTTCGGCTTCAAGCATTTTTTGCATAATTTCTTCTTGCCTTCTAAGTGTTTCGGGGTTTATATTTTTATTTACAATATCTCTTTCTATTTCTTTCATTTTCTGGATGGCTTCTTTCAAGGATTTATGCCCTTGTCCGCCTTCTTCCTCACCATTTTCCATTGACTTAGAAATCTCCTCCAATTTCCTACGGATTGCCTCCTGCTGAGCAGCGGTTTTTACCAGTTCTTGCGACATCCCTTGTGCTCCTCCGCTCTGTTTTTTCTCCCCTTCTTTTCCTTGCTTCTTCCCTTGTTTTTTCCCTTCGTTGAGTAATTGCTGTTGGAGCGATTTCAATCGCTTTTTCATTTGCTGTTGCATCTTTTTCATCCCTTTCATAGAGGGTTTTGAAGACTGGTTAAAAGGATTGGGTTTATTACACTGTCCACTACTTTTGTTAGGATTGTTCATGGACTGTTGCATTTGATCCAGTATTTGACTCAACAATAGGGCTAAATTATTAGCAGAAGTCATTGCGTATTGCCCACTAGATTTTGCTGGGTTCGATTTTCTTTCTGTAAGATAATACAGACTATTTTTTAGGTTTTTCTCTAAACCTACTACTTCTTTTCTCACTGTTTTTTCTATAGAAACCTGTCTTTTACTCAATGCAAAAAGAGAATCGGCAACCATTTCTGATTTAAAACGAATATCCGATTGTTTTTTAATTAACTCAATATAATATGGATCTTGATTTCCTGTCTCAGAAATACGCTTAACCAAAGCTTCTTCCTCAAAAGAAAGATCGACTAAATTCTCCAATATTTGCCTTAGAGTCTCCATGTCTTCCATAATTTGCTCAGATGCCATTCCCGATTGCATTTGAAGCATTTGCTCTTTGAGCTCTTCCATTTTTTCGGAAGCTTTTTTCTGTGATTTTTTAGATTGTTTTTTATTGTTTTTTTGCATTTGTTCAGAAGACTTTTGCATTTCTTTTTTAATATCTTCCTGCTCTTTCTTGGTATCTTGAAGATTATTGGGCTGCTCAAGTTTTTCGTTGAGTTTTTCCATTTTCTTCATTTCCTCTTGCCATTTTTCAAACTCTTTATTAAGCGCTTCTTGCTCTTTTTTTAAAGCTTCTTTCTCGGCATCACTTGTCTTTTTATCTGCTTCTTGCTCTTCATTCTTTTTTGCAAGTTCTTCTTGCTTTTTTTGAAGCTCCTCAAGCTTTTGGATATTTTCTTCAAGCTTTTGTTCAAACTGAAATTGCTTAAGCATTTCTAAACTCCTATCCAGTTCTTTTTCTACACTTTCGTTATTTTCTTTTAGTTTTTCTAAATTCTTTTGGATTTCCTTTTTATCCAATTTTTCCATCATTTTCTGGATATCTTCAAAGAGTTTTTTGGTTTCCTCATCCAAAATATCTTCCATTAAATCTTGAATTTGCTCTTGCTTTTTGAGCAATTTTTCATTCTCTTTATTATATTTCTTGAGGTTTTCTATGCTTTTTTTATTCTCTTTTTGGAGTTCCTTAATGGAATTTTCTAATTTTTTTTGCTTTTCTAAAAGTTGCTTTATCTGTTCTTTATCTTCCCAATTCAGGTTTTTCTTTTGCAATAACTTGGCTTGTAATCTTTTAAACTCCTCATTGAGTTCCCTAGCTTCTTTTAGTCTTTCCTCTAAAGCTTTCTCTGCCTCTTCATTATTCTCTTCTGCTTCATCTGCGATTGCTTCTGCATCTGGAGTTTGAATATGAAACCTTTTACTTTTCACGGCTTTGCTTCCATGTATTCCATCATTATCAAAAACCTCAAAATAGTAGTCTATTTTTTCGCCTCCATTTAATTCATAATCATCCAAATTAAAGAGATATACAAACTCCTGTTGATTCCAATCTTTCTTTATTTCTAGAGATTTTCTGTTAATTTTTCCATCAATTTCAAAGACAAAATCTAATTTCTTAAAACCATAATCATCGCTTATTTTCCCTTTAAAAAGCTGTTGATTTTCTTGTTTTGAATCAATTTCTTGTGCCACCGAAATCTGAGGATGTGCATCTTTTACAATCTGCATACGGTAACTGATTTTTTCACCATTTTGAACAAAATCATTACTGGGAGAAAGTTCATATTTTCCGCTTGTGAAAATCTGTCTCTTTAAAACAAAATTTTCATCTTTTTTGGTTGAAACAAAGGAAGTATCCTCAAAATTAAACTGTATTTCTTTTCCTTTTTCCGATCGCACCTTCCATGAGATCCACGATCCTTCTGGGATTTGTAAATCACCTGTGTTTTCTATTTTTCTCAAAGGGATTTTTGTGTAATTTGGAGCTTTTATCTCCACAGAAAAATAATCGATTTCAGGAAAAGGCAATACTTTTATTTGGTAGGTTTTTGAAGAATAACCATCTGATTTTAACTGGAAAGGTATCGACTCTTGAAGATTTGTAAACTGATAATTAAATTCATTGTTTAATAAATCTTGCATCTTAAACCACTGGCCCGAAAGTTTAATTTCCATTTCCTTTGGCAAGCGTTCTCCTTTTAAGCCCACGGTTAACAAGAAATCTTTTGAAGAATGTGTCTGAAGGCTGTCATTTTTTATTACAAAATCAAAGGGAGCTTCTGGAATAAATTCCTCATCAAACTGAACAATTCTTTCAGCAGATTCTGTGATAATCTCTTTATTTCCGCTTACCCAAAACAAGGCAAAAACACCAAAAGGTATTAGTATATATTTTAGGTATTTAATACTTTGGTTAAAATCTATTACTAACCTAAAATCAAAAGGTTTTATTTCCTCAATTTTTTGCTGAATACTCGCAAGCAACAAATGGGATGTATCCTTCTTAGACTGTTGGGAAAGATCTAAAAGATTATGTAGTTTGTCCGAAATTTCTGAGAAATGCTCGCCAATCATCTCAGAAGCATCAGTATGTGAAAGCGTTTTCCCTATCCTAAAATATTTCAAGAGCGGCAAAAACCAAAGAGAAATAGCTAACACAATGGTAATCAACAATGAAAGATAAAACAACCAAGTACGCCCTGTGGTAGAAAGTCTTAAAAAATACTCCAAAGTTGCCGCCAAAAGCACCAAAATTCCCATGAGAACAATAAAGATAATTCCTCCTTTAATCATTTTATTGAGGTAAAATTTCTTTACAAACTCGTTGATCTTATGGTGTATTTCTCTAATTGGATCTTGCATTACACAAATATAAAGGCTTTCCTTGTCTTAGAATCAAAAAAAAAGCTAAAATTCAAAGAACTTTAGCTTTTAAGAAACCTTTTATCGTTAAGCATTATGATGACTATTTTTTCAATAGTCATCATTGATTACATCAGACAAGATCCTATTTCAAATGAAAATTTATAGGAATAGTGTACTTTACATTCACTGGTTTCCCTCTTTGTTTCCCAGGAATCATCTGAGGAATTGAATTCAATAGCCTTTTGGTTTCTTTCACGAAACCTTTTTGTTTTCCTCCTCTTACAATCTGGACATCTTGTATTTTCCCTTGCTTATTGATCACAAATTGTGCGGTCACTTTTCCTGAAATTCCAAGCATTTTTTCTTGACGAGGGAATTTAAAATTCTTTTTGATATGAAGATTAATTTGTCGTTCTACACAAAGTCTTTTTTCTGTTCTATTTCCTTTTGAACAACTACTAAAATAGGGCAGACTCTCCACTGCTATAAAAGCAACTTCACCAGTCTCTTCTTCATCTACATCATCATCTATATAAAGAGTTTCATCTTCCTCTTCATCATCAGATTCTAAATAATTTTCATCCTGAATTTCTAATTGATTTTTTACAATTTTTAGTTCATCATGATTTATTTCGAACGTTTTTTTGAGGTTTTTTGGTGGTTTTACGAACTCTTTGGGTTTATCTACCTTAAATATCTCAATGGTAGAATACTGAAGTTCTTGTCCTTCTATCATCCCTATTTGTTCAATATTTTGAGTTTTTTTCTCAAACTCAAGGTTAATTAGGACAAATGAACTCAAAATAGCGATACCTAAACCAATAAGAAAAAACAAGGGCTTTTTCCTTTCTAGACTTTTGTTTGCATCCCGTTGTACAGGATTTGGATTTTTCTTTTCCATCATAATTTGTTTTAATATTATCATTATTACCGATTACGGATTAATTTACCCATAAGTTTAACTTCTTTTTCGGGTGCGTTTACGGGTGTAACATCCCCTTTCCCCCTTCAAAGGAGGCTATAACAGTGAGTAAATTAACACCATAAATGGTATCATTAGTTTCTGTAAACAAATACAGAGATAAGGAAAGCGCTTACCCGTTCATCAACTAACTCTATGATAATGGGTTTCTAATAGTATTAACATAAATTAAGTAAGAAAATTGTGTGCCAAAGCTTTTTTTTATTGAAAAAAAGGGTTTATTTCCTGTTTTCAGTCTTCTTCAGAAGTGTTTTTATGAAAAAATCAAATTCTTCCGATTACTTGCTAAAACTACCCACTTTTTCACTGCATTAATAACTGACTTTCAGAAATGTATCGATAAATACTTATGGTAAATTAACACCAAAAATGGTATTATTTCTTTTTCCTTTGAACCACAAAATCTTTAAAATACATGGGTTCAAAATAAGCTAAATCCACAAAGTCTTGTTTTTGGTATTTCTCCCAAGCTAAAGAACTCATTTTTTGGGCAGAATAAGGAAAAGGTATTTCATTAAAATTCCATTTATCTGTATCAGAAAGTGTATTTTTTAAGAGATCAATAGCGTTTCCTACCACTTCAATTTTTTCTGATTTTAAATCCTTAAAACTAGATTCTTCTACGGTTTCCAATGAAATGGACTGCTGACAAATTCCATCTTTATAAACTGCCCAATACACCTCATTTGCTCTAGCACTCATAACAGAAAGCGTTTTTGATTCGGTCTTAGAGGTAGCGGTAATTTGTAAAGTATCGATCGCTATCAAAGGAATTTTTAATGCAAATGCTAAACCCTTTGCGGTAGATGCTCCTATTCTCAAACCAGTGTAGGAACCCGGGCCTTGACTAATTGCAATGGCTGATAGGTCTTTTTTATTCAACTGAGCATTTTCCAGAGCTGTTTCCACAAAACTGATCAGTAACTCAGAGTGTGAATAATCTGGTGCTAATACTTCCTTATGAGCAATCGTTTTTCCGTTTAACGATATTGCAACAGAGCAAACTTTTGTGCTCGTGTCTATTTGAAGAATGTAGTTTTTGTCGGGCATTAATTAAATAATTTTGACAAAGGTACGGTGTCTAATTCAGTTCCCGTTTTAAGTTTTTTAGATATTTCTTTATAAGGTGCAGTAACTACCCATTCATTTGCATTCAAACCAGAAACTACTTCGATGTGTTTTTCATCTTGAATTCCTGTTTTCACTTCTTTTTGGAGGGCTTTTCCGTCTTGGTAAACAAAAACGACTTCTTTCATTTCAGGTTCCAAACCTTGTTTTTCTAACTCCTGAATATTTGCACTATCCACTCTCATGGTTACTGCTTGAATAGGTACTTTTATTTTATTTTCAATCTTTTTTGTTTGAATTTCCAAAGAAGCAGACATTCCTGGCTTAAAATTCACTCCTTGACTTTGGTAAGATTCTTTATCGATTCTTACTTTAACCTCAAAGGTACTTACTTGATCAAGACTCATATTTCCCTTTGCCGATGAAGCAATTTCTGTAACCGTTCCTGTAAAAGTTTTGCTATAATAAGCATCGACTTCTATTTTACATGGGTTTCCTATTTTTAATTTCATTATATCTGCTTCCCCCACCTCAACAAGAACTTCCATAGAATTCAGATCGGCAATTTTCATGATTTCTGTACCACTCATTTGACCTGTTCCCACAACACGTTCTCCTTTTTCTACATTGAGTTTAGAAATGGTTCCATCTACAGGAGAATATATTTTAGTAAAGCCAAGGTTTTCCTGAGCTTCTTTCACAGTTGCTCTTGCACTGCTTACTTGGTGTTTGAGTCCATCTACATTGAGTTTTGCTTGTTCGTAATTTGCTTTTACATTATCAAATTCTGATTGAGAAACGATATTCTTTCCAAACAATTCTTTAGATCTTTCGTATTCAGCTTTACTCAATTTATATCTTGATTTTGCGGACTCAAGATTCGAAATTGTCGAACTCAAATTGGCTTTTGTTTTACTCAAAACAGATTCATAAAGGTCTGGTTTTATCTTTAGTAAAAAATCTCCTTTTTTCACTTTTTGACCTTCCAAAACTGTTAGTTCAATAATTTCTCCAGAAACATCAGGTGAGAGCTTTACTTCCTTTTCTGGTTGAATTTTCCCACTTGCCGAAACAGTTTCTAAAATATTTCCTTGTAGCACTTGCTCTACATGAACTTTTTTTCCTTTTTTCTTAGTTTCTGATGTCAATACTTTATAGACAACAAAGCCTAATATAAGTACTAAGGCGATAATAATAAACTTTTTCATAAGATTATGATTGAGGGAGTGAAATTGCGTTACCTTGATAAAATTCTAAGACCATACGTTTAAAAATATAATCGTATTTGGCTTGAGATTTTCTAATTTTTGCACTAAAATAGGCATTCTTTATTTGTTGAAAATCATAAATACTAATCGCATTGAGTTTATAACGTTCTTCAGCATTATTTAAATTAGCTTGGGTAGATTCTAAGGTTTTTGATGCCACACGGAAAGCTTCAAATGCTTTCTCCGCATCAATAATGGCACTTTGAACATCTTTATAGATTTGATTTTCGGTTTCTTTTTCTCCTATTTCGGCTTGTAATTGTGCTATTTTACTTTTCTGTACAGCTACTTTTGTTTGAAAACCATTAAGAATCGGGATATTTAAACTTAGAGAAACACTTGAGGATAAATTATTGTCTAATTGAGTTCCTAATGGGATTGCTGTAAATGTGGGTTGTATTTGAGAAGCAAATACTTTTTTACCATCCTCTGTAAGCCCCACTTGTACTTGCTTAACCACTGGCGTAACAGATTGATCTATTGTTTTTGCTTGATCGGATGCTAAAGATCCAATATTCGCACCTAATCGTAGTGATGGTAAACCATTTGCTTTAGAAACCTCTATATTGTTTTCTGCAATTTCTTTTTGTAATTGAGCTGCTTTGTATTTTGGTAAATTCATCAAAGCTTTTTGATATATTTTATCAATATCCCAATGGTCTTTTTGCAAAGGAACACTTTCTACATTAGGTATTTGCAGTTGTTGATTTTCAAAATCTCGTATATCCAATAATTGAAAAAGTTGCATTTTAGAGCTTTTTAAAGCATATTCGGCATTCACCTTTCCTTGTTCATCTGAATACATTTGAGCTTCTACTTCCAGCTTTTTCGCTTTCGGCTGAGCTCCCTTTGATACTTGAATACTTGTTTTTTCCAGTTGCCCTTTACTCATAAGTAAACGATCATCTGCCATTTCAAGGTTTTCTTTATTAAATAGAACTTGTAGATAAGCAAGTGCAATATTCATTGAAATGTCTCGCTTTATTTGTTCCAAATTACTTTTCTGCTGTGCAATATTCAGTTTCGAATTTTGAAACCTTTTCATCAAGCTTCCTCCATTAAAAAGGGTAAGCCCTGTATTCAACCCTCCATTAAGAGATTTATTTGTAACGGTCGTAAATTCGTTTGTGAAGGGATCAATATTTCTACCTTGGTTTAAGCTTCCGTTAACAGATCCGTTTAAAGTGGGTAGAAAACTTCCAAAACTTGATTTTTTATCCCACTCACTAGAATTATATTGTAAAATTGATCGCTTGATTGTCAAGTTATTTTCCAAAGCATAATCTATACAAGTATTTAAATTCCATTCTTTTTGTTGTGCAAAAAGTGTGGAAAAACTCAATAGACTTATACTAAATATTATTTTCTTCATACTGTAGGAATATTATCAATCAAAGATAGGAGATTCTTTGTCTAGTAAGATACTTTTAAGTTTTAGCTTCTGTTAAAATAGGATAAATTGTTTTAACTTAATCGGAAAATTAGACATTACTTACTTTTCAAAATAACTGAGAGATCTAAAAACAATACTGATAACACTTGTTTAATACTCACTTATTCCACTACGTTCATAACACTGGAACGAATTTTGTGAAAAGCATGTCTTAATAAATTTTAAAAAACTTCAATATGAAAACAAAAAAAGAAATTGTTGACAACTGGTTGCACCGCTATACGGGTGTTGAAAATGAAAAATTTGGTGATTATATTCTATTGACTAATTTCCTCAATTATGTAAAGATTTTTGCTAAAGAATTCAATGTTCCCCTCGAAGGTCAAAACAGACCTATGCAAAGTGCCACACATAATGGAATTTCAATTATCAACTTTGGGATGGGAAGCCCCAATGCCGCTACTATTATGGATCTACTTTCTGCCATTAAACCAAAAGCTGTACTGTTTTTGGGTAAATGTGGTGGTCTTAAAAAGAAAAACAAACTCGGTGATTTAATTTTACCTATTGCTGCCATTAGAGGAGAAGGAACTTCGGATGACTATTTTCCACCTGAAGTACCTGCACTACCTTCTTTTGCCTTACAAAAAGCGATTTCTACAACAATCAGAAACTACTCAAGAGATTACTGGACAGGAACTGTTTACACAACAAATAGACGGGTTTGGGAACATGATGATGATTTCAAACGATATTTAAGGCATATCCGTGCAATGGGTATTGATATGGAAACTGCCACAATTTTCACTACAGGATTTAATAACAAAATTCCTACGGGTGCATTACTTTTGGTTTCAGATCAGCCAATGATACCAGAAGGAGTAAAGACGGATAAATCTGATAAAAACATTACCGAAAAATATGTGAATGAACACATTCATATTGGAATAGACTCTCTTATGGAGCTTAAAAACAATGGACTTACGGTAAGGCATTTGAAATTTTAGCTTTGACTCTCTTCTTGAGGCACCTGCCACTTTTTATGATATTCGTTGTTCAAAACAGTCTTCAGAAATTATTAAATCTTGGTATTTTAGCTAAATGTTACAGAAAATTTATCCATATCGCTTTCCCATTTTCTTATCGGCTCAAATTGCCGTTCTTTTTGGTTCGTTGGTATTTCATGAGGATCTATTTAACAATTATATTTCCCCTATTCTAAATTTTCTTGCACTATTTGCTGGTCTAATTTTACTTAGTAAAAAGGGTAAAATAATTTGGTTATCTGCACTTATTTTTCTTGGATTAGTTTCTTTTTTCATTGAGGTTTTTGATGAAAACCAGAAATATTTGTTCAATTTGATTCGCTTAGTCATTTTTTTCATCTTTCACATTATTGTCACCAAGGAATTAATATTTCAAATTTGGAATACAAAAAAGATCGATGAAAACACCATAATGGGGCTAATTAGCGGTTTTATTTCCTTAGGTTTCTTGGGTTTTATTATTTCACTGATTACGGAGCTCATATATCCCAATTCTTTTATTATTGCAGATAACAACACTATCTCTATTTTTGATAATTTACTATACTTTAGCTATGTAACCTTATTAACCATTGGGTATGGTGATATTCTTCCTGCTACTGCTCTGGCTCAAAAGATTGTAGTTCTTATAGGACTAGTAGGACAAATGTATTTAGTGGTTCTTACCAGTATTGTTATTGGGAAGTATATTAGTCAAAAGTCTTCATAAAAACTATTTACCATTCGTCTTGAACTAAAAAAAGCCCAGATTAATAATCTGAGCTTTTTAAATTCTTGTAGATTTCTTCTATTTCGCTAGAAGGATATATCCATCAATCACTTTTTCATCTTCTACTTCGTAGATTTTCAGTGTTCCTTTATATAGATAAGATCCTACTTCACATTCTTTTCCATCTTTATCCATTCCGTTCCATTCTATAGATGGATCCTTGGTCATAAAGACTTCTTTACCCCAGCGGTTAAAGATTCTTAGTTCGAATTCTTCTACTTGATCTGTTGTAACCACTTTAAAGGTTTCGTTTTCACCATCACCATTTGGTGTAAACACATTTGGTGTAAAGATATATGGACGTAAATCAATATTTCGTGTTACTGTTTTTTCACATCCAATTTTATTTGTTGTAGTTAGCGTGATCGTGTATTTTCCATAAGCTGGAAACTTGTGTGTAAAGGTTCCGTTTTTGTCAAATGTCCCCGTGTTATCACCAAAGTCCCATTTGTACTTCACATACATTTCATTGACATTATCATTGATAGGTAATTCTAGATTTCTAAATTCTACCTCCAATTCATTTTTAGTCTCCGTATATAAAATTTCTTGATCTGGCAATTCATAATCATAAATGGCAACTTCTTGTCTTCCCGTGTTTCCACAACCATCAGTTACCTTTACGGTATATTTACCAGGATACATTAATGGATTATCTCCGATATGTTCTACAACATTGTTTTCATTATTAATCCATTCAAAAGTATAGGACTCGTCTCCTCCTCTTACTTTATTTTCAAGGAAATTATATTGTCTTGCATCACTCAAACACAGGAATTGATCATCCAGTGAATCTATTTCTAATTTATCATACACAGGTACTACAACACGGATACTGTCTCTTGTTACAGATTGAGGACATACATCGCTTACCTCTACATAATAAGTAGTTGTTTCTTGTGGATAAACAGTTTGTTTTTCTGCTGTACCTATATGAGACCAGTTTACGGTATATTTTGGATCGAATACATTCGGAAGACCTCCCGAAATAATGGCTTCAAAACTTGCCTCATCACCAGGACAATGAACCTTAATCTCATCTGGTAAATCAATAAGGATATCTTCGTGATCGGCAATTTTTATTTCAAAATCTGTCCAAGTTGCGGTATCACAACCTCCAACACTCAATTGATCTACACGTATAGTTGCTATTTCAACTGGTTCTACTAATCCATCTTCCTTAGGAACAATAATTAGGTCAAAATCATTTGCATGATTAGGAATCACAATATCTGAATCTGAGAGACTGTTTAAGAATACATAATCTTGTCCATAAACGGCTGTACCTAATAAGTCAAAAGTGATTCTTAAATCTCCTGTTCCAGGAGCAAATTTTGGCAAATTAGGTCTAGAAAATTTGATACTTGCTTGCCCACATCCTTCATAAAAATACCCATTGGTATCTGGTGTTACGTTTGGACTTGCTTGAAAGTTTACCGATACTGGAGAACTTAAACTGTTTTTAAGTAACATTACTCCCGAACCTAGTGCCTGATCAGCTATATCACAAACGGCTAATTTAAAATGGTATGTTTCATCACATACAACAGGTAAATAAGCTCTTAAAGGCACTGTCCAACCATCAAAATAAACAGGATAGTTGACATCGGGGCCAACATTGGGATTATTCGGGTTATAATTAGCAATAAAATAAGCGGAATCTGTAGTATTCCAATTGGGATTAGCATTGGAACAATTTGTCTGAGCTCCGTTTGCAACCCCTGAATTAACCGTATTAATGGCTACTGGTGTATTCGTAAAAGAATTTTGAGCCATACTTGTAGGGATTCTTGCGATATTTTTCCCTACATAATTCCCTCCATTAGGATCAGGTCCCGAGATAAAGAAACCAAATAAATCATTATACGATCCAGAACAAGTATATCCATTATACTCTCTTGATCCAAACACATACCAAAAATCAAAAAAACTATCCCCTGCTACAAGATCAAATTCAATGATTGCCAGATTATTTTGATCGTGCTGAGCTGCATTATAATTGGTTCCAAACATCAACTGTGTTAAAGCTGTCATATCTCCATCTTGAGGAGAAGGATTATTATATGCCGTTCCTCCACCTGTAGAGTTGATCATTGCAGGTCCTCTAGACATCATATACATTCCTTCTTCAAAACCAAAGGTATTATACGCTACATTCTGATCTTGAAAATAACCAATCTGGTTATAATCTCCCGTAGTAAAGGTGATATTGGTAATATTTGCATTACCGTCAGACAAAACATTATTTATCAAGTACTCCACATCATCATAAGGAGCAGTATTGTCGGTAGTAACCTGAGAATAACCTTGATAAAAACTAAAAAAGAATAAAAAAATAAAAACGAACTTTTTCATAGTAAAAAAAATTAGTTGGTAAAAAAATAAAAAGTCTATCTAACAAATATAAATCAATTATTTGAGATTATCAAATATACGCTAAACTCTTGCTTTTTAATAAGCTAAATAACATTTCTTTTGTTTAAAAACAAACAGAAAACAAAAAACCTCTGAAAAAAAATCAGAGGTTTAATATTATATCATACCAGAAATAAGTTACTTCTTCTTGGTGGTTGTTTTCTTTTTAGCTGTTGTTTTCTTCCTAGTAGTAGCCTTTTTTCTTTTAGCTGGCTGATTTTTCATGATTTCCTCACAAGCAGCTCTATCAAGTGTGGTAGCATCTACGTCTTTTGGAATTTTATAATTCTTTTTTTCAGACTTGATAAATGGTCCCCATCTTCCTTTTAACACTTCGATGAGTGGCTCTTCTTGATCAAACTGGTGAATTATTTTATCGAGATCGGCTTGTCTTTTTTCCAGTATGAGTTCTATCGCTCTTTCTCCAGAAACTTCCAATGGATCATCTTCCTTGAGGGAAACAAATTTTCCATCGTGACGAATATATGGACCAAATCTTCCAATGGCAGCAGTCATTACCTTTCCTTCAAACTCACCTAATTGTCTTGGAAGTTTAAAAAGCTCAATGGCTTCTTCTAGAGTAATTGATTCTAAGGACTGCCCAGCTCTAAGACTTGCAAATTTAGGTTTTTCTTCTTCAGTTCCTTCCCCAAGTTGTGCCATAGGCCCATATCTTCCGATACGTACAATAATCTTTTCTCCCGTTTTTGGATCTACCCCAAGCTCTCTAAGTCCGTTGGCTCTTTCAGAGTTCTCGGTTACATCTTCCACATTGGTATGGAATTCTCCATAAAAGTTTTCCAACATTTTTTGCCAATCCATGCTTCCTTCGGCTACTTCGTCGAATAGATTTTCTACATTGGCGGTAAAATGATAATCCATTATTTTATCAAAATGCTCAAAAAGGAAGTCGTTCACTACCAAACCGATGTCTGTAGGAAATAATTTATTTCTTTCGGCTCCAAAGTTTTCTGTGAGCAACACAGCTTCTATCTCCTCACCTTGTAGAGTGATACTATGAACAGACCTTTGTTTTCCGTCTCGATCCTCTTTTATTACGTAATTTCTTTTTTGGATAGTAGAAATAGTCGGTGCATACGTAGAAGGTCTTCCGATTCCTAACTCCTCCATTTTCCTAACCAAACTGGCTTCATTAAACCTTGGAGGATGATTTGAAAAACGTTCTTTAGCTGCAATATCCAAACGATTCAGTGCTTCTTCTTCTTTTACTTTCGGAAGAATGACATCTTTATTTTCTCCTGCTTGGTACATTTTTAAGAATCCATCGAAAACTAAAATTTCCCCTTTAGCAATAAAATGATTGTCATCAGTAGAAATTCCGATTTTGATTGTAGATCTCAAGAATTCTGCGGCAGACATTTGTGAAGCAATCGTTCTATTTCTGATAAGACCATATAACCTTGCTTCATCTCCGCTAAGATCATTCCCTTCGTTTTCCATATAGGTAGGACGAATGGCCTCGTGAGCTTCTTGCGCTCCTTTTGCCTTAGTAGAATATTGCTTAGAGTTTAGATATTTATCTCCAAATGCATTGGTAATAAAATTAGCACAGGCATCAATTGCATCTTGAGAAAGCGTTACACTATCGGTACGCATATAAGTTATTTTCCCTGCTTCGTATAAGCGCTGTGCAATCATCATGGTTTTTGAAACCGAAAAACTCAACACTCTTGAAGCTTCTTGCTGGAGTGTAGAAGTAGTAAATGGAGCTGATGGATTTCTTTTTGCAGGTTTTGATTCTACAGAATTAACTGCAAATTGTGCATTTTTTAAATTTTCAAACAATGCTATAACACCTTCTTTTGAATCTGGTCTCTTTGAATATTCTGCATGAAGCACTCCATTTTCCGCTTCAAAATCCCCTTGAATTCTAAAAGCAGAACTATACTCAAATGCTTGTATTTTTCTTTCTTGCTCAGCAATAAGTCTTACTGCAACAGACTGAACACGACCCGCTGATAAACCTCTCTGAACCTTCTTCCAAAGTACAGGTGAAAGCTCAAAACCTACCAAACGATCTAATATTCTTCTTGCTTGTTGTGCATTTACAAGATTATAATCAAGTTCTCTAGGATTATTGATTGCTTTTTGGATTGCTGTTTTAGTAATCTCATGAAAAACAATTCTTTTCACCTCTTTTTTACTCAAATCTAAAGCTTCAAATAAATGCCAAGCAATGGCTTCTCCTTCACGGTCCTCATCCGTTGCTAGCCAAACAATATCTGCTTTCTTAACGTCTTTCTTTAGTTCTTTCACCAAGTCTTTTTTGTCCGAAGAGACTTCATAATCTGGGATAAATCCGTTTTCGATATCTACTCCCATTTTTTTATGACTTAAATCTCGGATATGGCCAAAACTGGATTTTACCAAAAAATCTTTTCCTAAAAAACCTTCAATAGTTTTAGCTTTGGCTGGTGACTCAACAATCACTAAATTTTGTGACATACAACTTTGTTTTATGAACTTACTAATAAGAAGAAATTGATTCTTCAAAATCATGGCAAATTTAGATTTTCTTTTTAAAAGAGCATATTTTTCCTTCACTTTAAGAACAGAAAACCTATTTTTTGATAAAAAAACACCACAGAATTAACTACTTATAAACCTTGCTTTCATAAAAAATTTACACTCAAAATAGCGATACGTTAACCAAAGTGTTTTATCCTACTTCGCTAAAAACTCCTAAAAAAGTCGTAATTTAGCTTTTTTAAAGTGCAAAAAATCCAATTTCTTATCGGTTTTACGGTATTCAAATAATACTCTTTTAGATCCATGAATAAAATAGGAAACTACATACAAGAATTATTACTCAACTACCCACAAGTAGCTATTGAGCACTTGGGTGTTTTAAGCAAAAGCAAATCTTTTGAGTTTAACAAAACGAATAAAGATCTTTCTTTTCAGAGTTCTTTGCACTTTACACTTTCTCCTCAGCAGAAAGACGATGGAATGCTCTCTAAGTACATTGCAATTCGAGAAAAAATAAGCCTTACAGATGCTCAAATCCTTTTAAAGAACTTTGTTGAGCAACTCAAAATTGATATTTTTAATGGAAATGAAATAGCGATTGGAAATATTGGACATTTTTTCTTAAATGAAGATCAATACATTGATTTCCAAACTAAAAAAGCCACCTTATTTGCAGAGAATTATGGTATTGGTACTTTAAAATCAAAACCCATTATTAGAGTTGAAAAAACTACCAATCCTAAAAAATCTAATAAATGGATGTGGGCTAGTGCTGTACTGATTCCTTTGCTGGGTGCAAGTCTATATTTTGCTAAAGATCTTGAATATGGATTTGGAGAACAAACAAACTATGCAGGAGTAAGCAGTTCTGAAATGACTTCGTCTGTTCACAATACACTTCAAATTCACGATTATCTACTTCTTGAAAACGAACTTGAAGAAGAAGAATTTGTATTAATTGAAGAAAACAATCCAAACACAAACGCAATAGAGTTTCAAGTAGTTGTAGGAGTATTTAGAGATTTACAAAATGCAGCTGGTCTAAAAGAGCAAATTGAATCTCAAACACAAATTCCTATTGAAATAAAATCCTACAAAAAAGGACTTTACAAAGTAATTTCGAAATCTTTCCCAAATAAAATCCTCGCTAAAAGCCATTTAAAAAGTATCCAAAACATTCAGAAAGGAGCATGGCTTTTAAAAGTAAGAAATTAATAACTTTGCCGTGTTTTAAACTCTGAATTAAACACGATGCAAAAAGTATTCGCAAAAAGTTCTAAAACCATTCTTACCGAATTGGTTTTACCAAATGATACAAACCCACTCAAC
This sequence comes from Flavobacteriales bacterium, assembly GCA_025210805.1. Lineage (NCBI taxonomy): Bacteria > Pseudomonadati > Bacteroidota > Flavobacteriia > Flavobacteriales > Flavobacteriales bacterium. The sequence continues at coordinate 30,198 of JAOAQX010000005.1, read as the reverse complement.
AACCTTATGGGAGGTAGATTATTGCACTGGATGGACATTGCAACAGCCATCTCTGCCCGAAGGTTTTGTAAAAGAGTTGTGGTAACAGCAGCAGTAAATCATGTTTCTTTTGATAAGCCAATCCCTATGGGATCTGTAGTAACGCTTGAAGCTCAGGTTTCTCGTGCTTTTAAATCTTCAATGGAAGTCATTGTTGATGTTTTTATGGAAGATAATACTACTGGTGATCGAATAATGTGTAACCAAGCAATCTATACCTTTGTGGCAGTAGATCAGCAAGGAAAACCTATTGAAGTACCTGTTTGTGTGCCCGAAACAGAGGAAGAAATTAAACGTTTTGATGCTGCACTAAGAAGACGTCAACTTGGTTTGGTTCTTTCTAAAAGAATGAAGGCCGAAGATGCTACCGAGCTTAAAGCCATTTTTGAAGAAAGTGATTCCTAATAATCCAGTAGGATGCAAAAAAAATATTTTGTTACAGGAATAGACACCGAAGTAGGAAAAACTCTAGTAGCAACCATTTTAACAGAAGCTCTACAGGCAGATTACCAAAAAGTGGTACAAGCCGGCTTGGAGGAGAGAGATATTAATTTTGTAAAAAAATATCTTTCTAACAGTAAAACAGTTATACATCCAGAATGTGTTTGTTTAAAAAATCCGCTCTCTCCGCATGCAGCAGCAGAGATGGAACAGCTAAACATCACACTTTCTCAACTTGAGGTTGCCGCTACAGAGAATCATTTAATTATGGAAGGTGCTGGTGGCTTAATGGTTCCTATAAATTATCAAGAAACTTTACTCGACTGGTTAAAGCTTCAAAAAGATGTGGAAGTCATTGTGGTTTCAAAAAATTACCTCGGTAGTATTAATCACAGCCTAATGACTTTGGAGATTTTAAAACAAAATCATATTCCCGTGAAAGGAATTATCTTTAATGGAACAATTACTCCTGCCAGTGAGAAGGTCATTCAAGAAATTTCTAAAACTGAGTATTTAGGACGTATTTTGCCTGAAGAAAAAATCACTAAAGAAGTGATCTTAAAATATGCCGAGTATTTCAAAAAAGTACTTTAATACCCTTGAAAAAAGAACTTTATATACAAGCCAGAACTTCCTTATCGTCTTTAGGAACGGAATACAGGCTCATTCAAAAAAATATTTTGGAACATAATGGATGTTTTCAAGAGTTTAATCATTCTTATGTAGCCAAAAACCTTCAAGAAGATCTTTTTGATGAATTCTTAAACCAGTTTCCTCAGTATAAAAAATTGGATAGAAGTGTTCAATTCATTCTCTTTTTAGGAAATAGATTACAGGCAAAAACGACTATTCCTGCTCAATCAGGAATAAATATCGCTTCATCAAGAGGTGCTAGTAATCTTTGGGAAGCACAATATAAAAAACACCTAAAACAAGAACCATTATCTGTTTTCACTTCTCCAAATACCACTTTAGGAAATGTTTCTAGTCATTTAAGTAATCACCTAAATACAAGCGGAATAAATATCAGTCATTCCATTACGTGTAGTTCTAGCCTCCATGCCATTGCCAATGCTGCTGCTTGGATTCAATCTGGGATGAGTGATTCTTTTATCGTGGGAGGAACAGAATCTTGTATATCAAGTTTTAGTGTATCGATGTTTAAAAAACTGGGAATTTATTCTCCTTTCGGACTCCCCTACCCCTCCAAACCTTTGGAAGAAAACCCAAAAAAATCTTCCATGATTTTAGGCGAAGGTGCAGGGCTTTTACTTCTTTCTTCCGAAAAGAACAATGCTTTGGCAAAAATAGAAGGAATTGGTTTTGCTACCGAAGAATTTAAACACCCCGCTGCCATTTCAGATACAGGAGCAGGATATCTTGAAAGCATGGAAAAAGCTTGTGAAGCAGTCCATAAAAAAGAGATCGACTTAATTCTCCTTCACGCTCCAGGGACACTCCAAGGTGACCGTGCAGAAATAGAAGCTTGTAAAAATTTTGATTCAGAAATTCCTATTTTCTCCACCAAATATTTATACGGACATACCTTAGGTGCTTCGGGAATTTTAAATATTGACTTCGCTCTTCATTTATTTGAAATGCAAGAATTCAACATCGATCTGCCATATCCAAACACTCTTAAAAATAAGACCATTCAACAGCCTAAAAAAATTCTTATAAATGCTTCTGGTTTTGGTGGAAATACCGTTTCTATTTTGATTTCAAAAGCATAAAGTCTTTCTCAAAACGAATTCCATTAATTATATCCCACTCAAAATCGAAAAAAAGAAACAATCATTTAGTATTTTTTGGTTATTTTGTAAATTATAATCCGATTGAAGGTTTGAAGTGTTTTAATTTATCTATTTTAAATCCGATCAACCATAAAATAAAAATCGAAATTTGAACAAAATTATTCGTGAATAGCGACCCAATATGCAATCAAGACATCAAGAAGAAGATTTTTCACAAATGGGAGTAGACCCTTCCATGGAACCTCACCTAAAAGAAAGAAAATGGCATGATTTCCTAAGAACAGATACTACTCGTTTGCTCTGGGGATTGTTTCTCATTGTTTTTTCGGTGGTTCTTATCGTTACTTTTTTCGATTATATTTTTAATTGGAAATCCTATCAAAGCCTTGTTTCTAAAGAATGGAGTAAGTATATGTTCAATAAAAATATCCAACTGCCTAATGGTACATTTTTTACAAGAACAGCACATTTCTTTATTTACAAACAAATTGGTTTAGCCATTTTTATTCTTCCGATTATCATGCTTTTGGTAGGTCTGAATAATTTTATGCAAGAAAAAGTAGTCCATATTCTTCCAGTTATAAAAAAATCTATTTTTTGGGCTTTATGGCTTCCTATTTCACTTGCCTTTTTTTTCAATAGTACTCCACCCATTTTGGGAGGTCATGTGGGCTTTACAATCTCAGAAAATTTATCACACCTATTAGGAAATTTTGGAACTTTAGCACTCATTTTATTTTTTCTGTTCAGTTTTTTGGTAATCAATTACGGACTTAAAATAAATCCAAAAAGTATTTCAAAATTCTTTAAAGACAACCCTTTAGAAAAAGCAAAGAAAATGGTACCTTCTTTCCCAAAGAAGGAGTCAAAAACAGAAATGGTGAAAGAAAAAATAGAAGCAAGCCATTCTACAGAAACACCAATTCCAATAAAAAAGGAGAAAGAAAAACCTAAAAAAGAATCTATTAGCAAACCGACACCCGTAAAAGAAGTCGTTCAAAAAATAGAAGAAAAAACTCCAACATTCACAGAAGACCCTATTAAAACCGAAGGAAATAAAGTCAGCTTTGAAGTTCCAGAACCTGTACAAACAAAGAAAAAAACAAACAAAGAACCAGAAGCTCCAAAAGACTTAGAAATTATTGTACCTGAAGGTGAAAAAATAGTTCCAGAGATCAAAGTAGCGGAAGTTTCTACACCAAAAGAAATTGCAGAACCTAATGATATAGCCGACAAGCTCGTTGAAGAATATGGAGAATTTGATCCTACTTTAGAACTAGGGAATTATGAAATACCTCCACTTTCCATCATGGAAGAGTATGAGGGATCTGATGTTTCTGTTGATCCTGAGGAATTACAATCTAATAAAGAAAAAATTGTAGAAACACTGAGGAACTACAAAATCGAAATTTCCTCTATTTCTGCCACAGTAGGCCCTACTATTACCCTTTATGAAATAGTGCCAGCACCAGGGGTGAGAATTTCAAAAATAAAAGGTCTGGAAAACGATATTGCTTTAAGTTTAGCAGCCTTGGGAATAAGAATTATTGCTCCACTTCCAGGAAAAGGAACAATAGGAATAGAAGTTCCTACCAAAAACCCCAAAATTGTATCGATGAAATCGGTACTCTTGTCTGAAAAATTCCAAAACGCAAAAATGGAGCTCCCTGTAGCATTGGGAAAAACGATTTCCAATGAAACCTATGTAGCAGATTTAGCAAAAATGCCTCACTTGCTAATGGCAGGTGCTACAGGACAAGGAAAGTCTGTTGGATTGAATGCCATTTTAACCTCCTTGCTTTACAAAAAACACCCTGCGGAACTCAAGCTTGTATTGGTAGATCCTAAAAAGGTAGAACTTACGCTTTACAACCATATTGAAAGACATTTCTTAGCAAAGCTACCCGGTGATGGAGAAGCGATAATTACAGAGAACAAACTGGTAGTTAACACGGTAAACTCTCTTTGTGTAGAGATGGATGCACGCTACGAATTACTTAAAAAAGCCCATTGTAGAAACCTCAAGGAGTATAATGTAAAGTTTAGAAATAGAAAACTAAACCCCGAAAATGGACATCGTTTCTTACCATATATTGTCTTGGTCATTGATGAATTTGCCGATTTAATAATGACAGCAGGAAAAGAAATTGAACTTCCAATTGCCCGTTTAGCACAACTTGCTCGTGCCGTGGGTATTCACCTAATAGTAGCCACACAAAGACCTACAACAAATATTATCACAGGAACGATAAAAGCCAATTTCCCAGCAAGAATTGCATTTAGAGTAACCTCAAACACAGATTCTAGAACCATTCTAGATGCTTCTGGAGCTAATCAATTAATTGGTCGTGGAGACATGCTCTACTCAAATGGTAATGACCTCGTGCGTATTCAATGTGCTTTTGTTGACACGCCTGAAGTAGAAGAACTTTGTGAGTACATTGGATCACAAAAAGGATATCCGCAAGCCTTTCAATTACCAGAATTTGTTGGGGAAGACAGTGGAGACAGCGGAATAGCAGATATTGATCTCAATGAGAGAGATGCCATGTTTGAAGAAGCCGCCAAGGTTGTCGTACTTCATCAGCAGGGATCTACCTCGCTTATTCAAAGAAAACTAAAACTAGGTTACAACCGTGCAGGTAGAATTATGGATCAGCTAGAAGCCGCAGGAATTGTAGGTCCATTTGCAGGCTCTAAAGCGAGAGATGTTCTCATTCCTGACGAATATGCTTTGGAACAGTTCTTGAATGAATTGTAGGAAAATGATTAACTTTACGGAAAATTTAGAACGATGATTAAAAATATCCTTTCCATTTTAGTGCTTTTATTCTCTTTCCACAACGGGTATGCTCAGTCTGAACCCGAGATGTATATGATGAAAGCTAAGAATAATTTACTTCTATCAGGTGCAAAAGAATTTACTTTCACCTTTGATTTAGTAAACACAAAAGCCAATGTTCAACAAAGTCAAAATGGAGTTTTAGTAGCTTCTGAGACAAAATATCACTTAGATATCACTTCTAGTAATATGGAAATATACTTCAATGGGACTGATTTATACACATTGGCTCATGATGATGAAGAGATTACCATCACAAAGCCCGACCAAGATGAAGAAGAGGGTTTATCTTTCACTACTTATTTTGAAAACTATAAAAACGATTTTCATATTAGTGGTAAAGATCTAAAATTTGGAAAATATCAAATAGAATTGAAGCCAAAATCAGCACAAGCTGATGTAAAGAAAATTATTATCAATTTTGATAATTACGACATCAAAGAAATTACTCGTCATGAGAAAAATGGAACAATTTCTACAGTAAAAGTTACCAATTCTCAAAACTTGAACTCAGCAGCCTTTGAGCCAAATATGAGTAATTTTAGTAATTATGATGTAAATGATTTGAGATAGTAGAAATCCTATTTACACAAAAATTAACAAAGGGATGTGCAATGAAATATTGTACATCCCTTTTTCGTGTATAGTTTTTGCTGTAATTTGGTTAAAATCAGGAATGGTATAAAAAAATAACCTTTTCTCACTATTTCTACAGTCCTAACTCAATACGTACATTATGATAACAAGACTCTTTTCTTTGCTTTTTTCATTACTATTCTTTCAAGGCTTCGCTCAAAATTATGAACCGGGAGAATTATTGATTCAATTAAAATCAAATGAAAAAATTGATCAATGGATCCAAAACAATCAAAGAATTGAATCTAAACCAACCCATTTTGAGCTTATAAGACTTGTTTCTCCTCCTTTTGATATATATCAAATACGTTTTGATGAAAAGTTTTGGTCTGCCCAAGAATTAATCAGCGCATTAAAAAACTCCGAAAAAGTAGCAGAAGCTCAGGTGAATCATATTTTAGAGAATAGAAATAGTCCTAATGATTTGCTTTATGGAAGTCAATGGCAATACAACAATACAGGACAAAACGGAGCATTAAACGGAGCTGATTTAGATATTGAAAATGCATGGGAACACACAACAGGAGGTCTCACAGCAGATGGCGACACCATCGTAGTTTGTGTCATTGATGGTGGGTTTGAACTATCACATACAGATTTTGAAAATAACTGGTGGAAAAATGAAGCGGAAATTCCGAATAACGGAGTAGATGATGATGGAAATGGTTATGTAGATGATTATTTTGGATGGAATGCCTATAATAATACAGGAATTATCACTTCTAATACTTGGCACGGAACTCCCGTAGCAGGAATTATTGGAGCAAAAGGGAATAATAATTTTGGTGTATCTGGAATAAGTTGGGATATAAAAATAATGGCAGTTTCTGGTGGAGGAAACGAAGCTCAAGCATTAGCAGCATACACATATCCTTATTTAGCAAGAAAAAAATATAATGAAAGCAATGGACTTGAAGGTGCATTTGTAGTTGCCACAAATGCCTCTTGGGGGGTAAACTACGGACAAGCTGCCAATGCGCCACTTTGGTGTAATTTTTATGATTCATTGGGTGCTGTGGGAATCCTAAATGCAGGAGCTACGGCAAACTTGGATGTGAATGTGGATACCGATGGAGATTTACCTACACAATGTAGTAGTGATTACCTAGTTGCTGTCACTAATATCAATAACCAAGATCAAAAGGTTAATCAAGCAGGGTATGGTCTAAACTCAGTAGATCTAGGTGCTTTTGGCGAAGGAACTTATACTGCAAGATCTGGAAATACTTTTGGAGGATTTGGAGGTACTTCAGGAGCAACGCCTCATGTAGCAGGGACAATTGGTTTACTATATGCCGCAGACTGTGGGAATCTTATGCAACTGGCTAAAACATCACCAGAAATGGCAGCCTTGAAAGTAAAAGGTTATATTTTGCAAGGTGGAGATAGTAATGCTTCTATCCAAAATATCACTTCCACAGGAAAAAGATTAAATATTGGGAAGAGTATGGAATTACTTTTGGATGATTGCAGTAACTGTCCGAGTGTAACACCGCTCATTGCTACAAATATTACCGAAGATTCTGCATCAATTTCTTGGATGGACACCAATGTGGTTTCATTCACTGATTACCAAATACTTCTTCAAGATATTGCAAATAATTCTTGGGATACGATATCAACAACTGATACAAGCTATACTTTTAGCAACCTCCAAAATTGCACTTGGTATCGAGCCAAAATACTCAATACATGTTCTGATACTTCCCAAGTTCTGTCAAATTCTGTTTTATTCAAAACAGAAGGTTGCTGTAATGTGCCAACATTAGAAATTATTCAGAAAAATTATACAGCAGTTCAATGGCAATGGAATCCTTCTGCAAATACACAATCTACTTTGTTTTATAAAAACATCATGGCAAATGCCTATGACTCGATCACCATAGGAGGAAGTAGCTTTGTGATTAATGGTTTAGACTCATGTGAAACATATACAGGGTACGTTCGTGTACCGTGTGGAAATGCTTTTACAAATAGCCAAATGATTGAATGGACAACAAAAGGCTGTGGAAACTGTCAAGATTTAGATTATTGTGAAGTAGGAAATCAATATGGCGGTAGTTCTTATATTACACAAGTAAAAATAGATACTTTTATTCATTTAAGCTCCGCTAAAATAGGGTATGAAAACTTTACGCACCTAGGATCTGTTGTTCTCAAACAAAATAAAAACTATCAGCTACAAATAAAAACAACAAAGCCCACTTTTTCAAACAATTCTGTAATTGCTTGGATTGACTTCAATCAAGATGGTCTTTTTACTACTGCTGAACAAATACTCAATGCCAGTTTTGCTCTTTCTACTCAAAGCTTTAATATCACAATTCCTCAAAATGCCGCTTTGGGCGTTACGAGATTGAGAATCGCGATTAGACAAAACAAAATAGCAAAAGCCTGTGGATTAAACCTTCAAGATGTGGGACAAACAGAGGATTATTGCGTATATATTGAAAAAAATATTGGCTTAGAAGAAATAGATTCCAAGAAACTTATTGTCTCACAAAAAAATGGAAATATCTTTATTCACAACAACCTAAATGAAACATTAGACATACAACTAATGAACACATTAGGGCAAAAAATTCAGTACTTTGGAGAAATAGATGCTCATTCTCAAAAAGCCTTAAAGACTCCTTCTTTAGTACCTGGAATATATTATCTCCAACTAAAAAATTCACGCAAAGAACAGATAACAAAAAAGATCTTAGTGAGATAAGGCAAAATCAGTTCTTTTACTTTTCATACCTTTACAACCTTCGTATTTTGTATTTCAAAAAGTACGGAGGTTTTTTTTGTCCATTTATTTATCTTTTTTATGAGAAATACATTTCTTACTTCATTCTTTTTATTTTTTGGATTTTTAGTAGTTGCCCAAGAATCGAAATCAATTCTTTTTATAGGAAATAGCTATACTTTTTACCACAATTTACCCGATCTTACTAAGCAAATAGCACTTTCTTACCAAGACACACTTGAAATCCAAAGTCATACACCTGGAGGAGCTCCCTTACAGCAGCATGCAACAAATCAACAATTAACCCAATTGATTAATAGTAAAAATTGGGATTTTGTAAGTATTCAAGCACAAAGTCAAGAACCCTCGTTTCCCACAGGGCAATTTATGAACCAGACTTATCCTTATGCTGTTCAATTAGTAAATACCATAAAAGACAATAACGAATGTACTGAACCCGTATTTTTTATGACATGGGGAAGAAAAAATGGTGATGCCAACAATTGCGCTGTTGCACCGTGGCTTTGCACCTATGAAGGTATGGATGATTCTCTGCGTGCCCGTTATACCTTTATGGCAAATAATACGCAATCTTTAATTTCACCTGTGGGTGCAGTTTGGCGTTATTTAAGAGATAATAATACTGGAATAGAATTGTATTCACCTGATGAGTCTCATCCTTCTCTTTTAGGATCTTATGTAGCTGCTCAAACTTTTTATACCATTTTATTTAATAAAAAACCACTGATGACAAGTTATGCTCCAAATGGAGTATCACAAAGCGATAAACAAGAAATCATTCAAGCTGTTGAGCACATCGTTTATAATAATTTACCCTTATGGAATGTGGGGAAATATAACCCAATTGCTGATTTTAATTTCTCCATAAAAAATGATACAATTGTGGAATTAACAAACCTTTCTGAGAGATCAACTACCTATCAATGGAATTTTGGAGACGGTGGAATTTCTTCTGATAAAGCACCCGTGCATGTGTATCAATCTTCGGGGAATTTTGACATTCAACTTATTGCTACAAAATGTAATAAAAGTGACACGATTACAAAAACGATCACGATACAAGACCTTGCTCTAGAAGATTATTTCACTAATAAAATATTTTATAATTATACAAAACATTTACTTCATTATCCCATTGAAACAATTACTGAGGTATTGCTATACGATTCCTTTGGAAGAAAAGTCCTGATTGACATACCTAGTGAAGGCTTAATTTCTTTAGATCAACTTACACGTGGAGCGTATATTATTGAGTTCAGAACCCTTAAAGGCTCTTTCAATTACAAAATTATTCGGTAAGTAATTGCTCCTCCGTTCTACAGATCGTTTAGCGGAGGATACTTTTTTCTATTCCATACTTTTTCACTAAACATTCTTCGTATTCTTCTTCGGCTTCAGCCCTTATCGTAATAGCTCCACCCACTGGCAAAGTAGCTAATTCACTTACAGAATCATAAATTAATGTTCGGATAAGCACACTAAAATCTGCCGCTTCTTGGTAGGAAAAACCAATAGAGCCAGCGTAAGCTCCACGTTGGAAATCCTCCTCTCTTTCTATTATTTTCATGGCTTCTATTTTAGGAACTCCCGTCATAGAACCCATTGGAAATGCTTTAAAAAATGCTTTCCAAAAATCAGATTCTTTTCTGAGTTCAGCAGAAATTGTAGAGATCATTTGATGAACATGGGGAAATGTATAAATCTCACATAATTCCTCTACTTTCACACTTGATTTTTCAGCAAAATGAGAGAGATCGTTTCTAACCAAATCAACAATCATGGTATTTTCAGAAACTTCTTTTAAGCTACTCTTTAAATCTTCAATAAACTGCGTATCCTCTGTAATATTCCTACCCCTTGGACGAGTCCCTTTTATTGGTTGCGATTGAATATATTTATTGTTTTTATACAGATAACGCTCAGGACTAAAAGAGAGTAAACTATGTTCTTTTATCTTAAAAAAACTAGAAAAAGGAGCCTTTGCCTTGTCATTAATCTCTAAAAAGACTTCTGTAGGATTCTCCTCAAAATTATGATATACAAACTCTTGACATAGATTTACTTCATAAATATTTCCTTGCTGTAACTCATTCATACAATTTAAAAAAGCACTTTCATATTGCTCTTTTGTCCACAGAGATTCTAAATGTGTGTTTTTCTTCAAGCCCGCATTTGTTAACTGATCTATTTGTTTGAGATCAAAATCGGGTTCTTTTATCAGAATAAGTTCTCCGTTTTTTGAAGCAAGAACCCAGTCAGGTTTCATTAATACAGACAAAGGGGTGTTAATTCTCTTGGGATTTTTTGAATGTAAATTATCATACAATTCGTTCTTCAGATCATAGGAGAAATGATGAAAATAGAATTCATTCTTTGGTAATTCTTGCAGTTTTTGGATATCAAAATTTGTATCTATTTTCTCACTTGCACCAATCACCCAGTCAAATTGAGTTTTCCCAAAACCCTCTTGATATTCGTGAGAATCTAGGAAACAGACATAATCATAATTTGCGTAAGCAAAAGCCAAAATCGCTCCTTTACCGATCGTAAAACCTGCTGTCATTTTAGAGTAAATCAATAATTTTTTCTAATCCTATTCCTCGGCTTCCTTTTAGAAGAATACTTTTGTTTTCCAATAAATTAGTACTTAAAAACTCTTGTAAAAATTCTCTTGACTCAAAAAAATGTAAATTCTGAGCCGCTATTTTCACCTTCAGAAACTCTTCTCCCACTAAGAACGCTTGGTCATTTGAGTTCATACTTTCTTGAAGTATCTTCAAAATTTTAATATGCTCAAACGAAGATCCCTCTCCTAGTTCAAACATATCTCCTAAGATTAAAACTTTATGTGTAACTGGTGAATTCAAGAAAGCTTCAACCGCCAACTTCATGCTCGTGGGGTTCGCGTTATAGGCATCAACAATTAAATGATTTTTATCGGTTTTTTGACTTTGAGAACGGTTATTTTGAGGTTGATAATCCTTCATGGCTAGTGCAAAAGTATCGAGATCAAGATCGAAGAAATTACCAATAAAATAAGCCGCCGCCATATTTTTTGCATTATAATCGCCAAAAAGATTAGAAGGAATTTCTTTACCATCAATTTCGATTGTTGCCATTATATTGGGTAAAATTTTAAATTTTCGTTCTACGCTTTCTTCAGTGCTAAACGGAATACTCTTGTAATATTCTTTTGCGAATTCCGCTACCTTTTCTTCTTCGCAATTATAGAAGAAAAATCCGCCTGAATCAACAATAAAGTCAAACAGTTCTTTCTTGGTTTTTTGAATAATTTCGGGTGAACCAAAACCTTCCAAATGCGCTTTACCGATATTGGTTATAAAACCATAATCTGGTAATGCAATCTCACTCAATTCTTTAATTTCTCCTTGGTGATTTGCACCCATTTCTATAATGGCAAAATCATGTTGGGAAGTAAGCTCTAACAAACACAATGGAACACCGATATGGTTATTTAGATTCCCAGGTGTTGCATACACATTGAGTTTCTTTTCAAAAAAAGCCTTGCAAAGTTCTTTTGAAGTCGTTTTACCATTTGTTCCAGTAATACCAAGAATAGGAATGGCAATTTGTTTTCTATGCCATCTGGCTAGGTCTTGGAGTGTTCTGAGAACATTTTCCACCAAGACTACCTGAATCTGTTTATCAAACTGCTCTTTTTTGACATTTTCATCATCTATTATCGTTACAAGAGCTCCTTGATCCAATGCCTTTTGCACATATTGATTTCCATCAAAATTATCTCCTTTTAAGGCAAAATAGATTTGATCTTGTGTGATTGTTCGGGTATCTGTAGATACACCATTGGATTTTAAGAATAACTGATAAAGTGTTTGTAATTTCATAAAACAAATTTCATAAAAAAAGCCAGTACTATGAATATAGTCTGGCTTTTATCTTGTATTCTTTCGCTAAGGAAAGTTCAATTATTTCATATAACGAATCGCTTGTGATCCCATTCTATCGATTACACAACGGAATCCGATATCAGAAGCTGCTTGGTTTTCATCCAAGAATCTTCTTGTAGCTGGAGATAACCAGTATTCTCTATCTTTCCAAGAACCACCTTTATACACTCTTGTAGTATTGCTAATCAAAGTTGCATTGGCATCATAAACAAGTGCAGTACCGTCTTCAGAAGCCCCTCTTTCGTAATAGATAGATGATTGTTGATCACCATCTTTGAAGTTCCTATTATCGGCTTTACTATAGTTTGTTCTATTCTCGAAATCAGAAGTTTCTACTCTTGCAATTCTACCTAGAGAATCTACATCAGCTACGAAACCTTCTTCATCTCTTTTAAGCTCTGTGTAAACATTTCCACGGAAAGGCATAAAGTCATTAAGAACCATTCTATCATTACGGTAAACATCAAGAACCCATTCGTTCACGTTTCCTGCCATATCGTATAATCCGAAATCATTTGGAGGATATGTTTTCACTTCAGAAGTACGTGCACCAGCATCGTTTAACCATCCTGCAGTTCCCATATTATCTCCTTTTCCTCTTTTGAAGTTTGCTAAGAATACTCCTCTGTTTTCACCATGAGAAACTCTTAGGTGTCTTTTTGCTTTACCTCTACTTTTTCCTCTTGCAAAGAATCGTCCTTGGTTTACATTTCCTTCTACAGAAGTCCCGATAAGACCAAGTGCTGCATATTCCCACTCAGCTTCTGTTGGAAGACGGTAACCTGGTTGGAAAACTCCATCAGACATTTTTCCTTGACGACCTTCACGGTTATCAGGGTTTTGGAAATCTCTGATTCCATTATCCTGCTCACCAATGTATTTTCCGTTTAAGTAAGCATCTGTATTGAAGTTATCATCATCAAACTGATCTTTATTCCACTTCAAACCTTTTACTGCAATAAGCATTCTTTCGTTTACACGATCTGTACGCCATTTACAATAATCATTGGCTTGTTTCCAACTAACTCCTACTACTGGGTAATAGTTGAACCCTGGGTGATTTAGATAGTTATCAATCATTGGTTCATTGAAACCAAGATTTTCTCTCCATACGTTTTCATCAGGTTGAGCATTACGATACACTTCTGGATACGACTCTCCGTAAACTCTATTCAACCAGAAAAGATATTCACGGTAAGAAATATTCGTAATTTCTGTTTCATCCATAAAAAATGAAGCTACAGAAACTTGACGAGGTGTCATATTATGATCTCCAAGGAAATCATCTGTAGTTTGTCCCATTGTAAAGGTTCCTCCTTCAATAGGTACCATTCCTGGCATAACGTATTGTGTAGTACTCAAATTGGCAGTAAACCCTCCAGCATCGGTGTTATTCACAGGCCATCCTGTGGCAGAATGAACGACTTTACTATTACTAGTACCTCCACAAGAAGTAAGTAATACTGAGGCTGAAATGGCTATAAATCCTAGAAAAATGTTCTTTTTCATTGTATATCGGGTTTATTTCTTTTTTTAGCAGTTTTCTTTTTTAAAAAATCGGACAAGTAAGCGGTTGTATCTTTCTTACTTTCTCCTTACATGGTAATTGAATTCTTACAGATAGTTCATGAGCCCCTCCAGAACGGTTCAGTTCTGAGATGGTGATATCATAAGAATACCCTATTTTTAAGTTTCTCCATGAGTAACCAAGTATAGCAATTACTGCGTCAGAATTTTCTGAAGTAGTTCTATACCATAATCCTCCTGAGATACTTTTGTTGGTCAAGGAAAGTCCGATATTAAATTGGTCAGCCGCACCTTGATTTTGATAAACAAAACCTGCGGTCATAAATGGACCATCTCCTATCAATCCTTTTCTTTTGTTTCCAGAAACTGAAAAATTCGCTCCTCCATGCACAGTGTGTTTCATCGGTAATCTTCCCGAAGCATTAAACTGTTTATTTTGCTGATCAAAATCCTTTAAAAAAGAGGTGATTGGTTGTGTAAGGTGATCTACAGAGTATCCTACAAAAAAGATATCTGCATAAAAGATTCCACCAAGACCAATATCTTCTGTGATTTTAGAATCGTTGATATTATTCAAATCTTGACTACTTTCAAGTACCACTCCTTTTTTAGAGAGTTGATCTGGGAATAGTAGTTGACTTTTGTCAATGAAGCGAGAATGCATCCCAAGACGCGCACCAAAAAGTGCATAATACTTTTTGTTAATTTTCAATTGGTAAGAATACATCAAATTTGCATTCACCGTGTTTAAAAATCCTAAACCTGCATTATCGTACAGAACTTGAAAACCCCATCCACTATTAATTTCTGGAAGGTGTTTATCATAAGATACACTATTGGTAATAAAAGTTCCTTGGAGACTCGGCCATTGGTCTCGTACATTTACATGAATTTTTGGACATCCTCCCGCCCCAGCCAATGCTGGATTTAGATATAAAGGATTCGCATAAAACTGCGAAAAACCAGGATCTTGTGCTTGAGCAGATCCAAAAAACATATAACAAAATAATACGGTAAGGAAAAAAAGATTCTTTTGTCTTGCCATCATTTCTTTATTTTCACTTCACAATTATACAAATTATTTTTAAGTTTTTGTTACCGAAATACAATTTTGTATTGGATATTTAGTTTTAATATTGTTCTATTCAAAAACATTTTCTGACTAAATAGCGAAAATATTATGTTGTATCTAAAGAAAATTTTATTCAGTTTTTTTCTAGCATTTTCTTGTTTAGCTTTTGCTCAAACAGAAGAAAGTGCATTCTCAATACATTGGCAAACAAATGGTTTTATAGATATAAACAACTATAACGACACTGTTATTTATCATAAAAATGCCTCTCATTATTTAAGAAAAACACCTTACTTCACTCATAAAATTGAGCTTAAAAAAGGGCAAAATGTAGAAAATGTTACTTTCGAAATTTTAGAAACAAAAAATTTACTTCCAAATGAAAAGAAGTTAATTTCGACTCGTGAAAATTTTAAGTTAAAATGGCAAACTGGGTATCAAAATCAACAATCGTACCTTTTTGTAAGTTTTCCTGGAATATTTGAAGAACAAAAAATATCGGAAATTAAGTTTCATATACACTTTAAAAAAAACCGTCTTTTTACTAAAAAAGTGGCTACTTGGAACTATCCTAATAATAGTCCGCTAAAAGATGGATCTGTCTATAAAATTGCTGCGAGTAGAAAAGGGGTATATAAAATAACAGGAACTAAACTTCAGAGTGCAGGAATTGACCTAAACACAATTGAGCCACAAAAACTAAAAATTTATGGGAATCATCAAGGGATGCTCAATGAATTTCTAACTCCAGAATTACCTTTTGGCTTAGAAGAAATGGCGATAGAGGTAGTGGATGGAAACGACAATAGTTTTGATGCAAATGACTATGTGCTTTTCTATAGTAATGGTTTACATGATTGGAAATTTGATACAACAAGTAATTATTATACTTACGAAAATCACTTTTATGATACCACAGCGTATTATTTTCTGAAATTTGAAGGAGTAGATGGAAAAAGAATTCCAAAGTCAAATTTTCAAAACAGCAATACAACACTCAGTGAGTATGATTTTTTATATGCACATGAAAATGAACTATACAACCCAAAACACTCGGGAAGGAAATGGCTAGGAGAACGTCTAGAAGCTGTTTCAAAACTAAGTTTTGATGTTGGAAATAATAATAGAACAACCAATACTCCTGTACGAATAAATTTACACGGGCTGGCAAGAAGCAATGGGGAAACCACCATTGATCTCTTAGAGAATGGGGCAGTTAAGATGAGTTTGGGTATTTCTAAAAATTTAGATGACAGTGGAGAAGGAGTCTATCGTTTCAAAACAGAAAACGTTATTCTAAACAATAATAAATTATCTTTTGATATCGCTTATGATAAAAAAGGACAAGTGGGAGCCATTGCTTACCTAGATAAAATTAGTTTAGAGTTTAAAGAACAACTACAGTATTATAATAAGCAATTCACTTTTTCAAACAAAGACCAAAGACAAATTGCAAATGGAGTAAATTATCAGGTATTAGGAAATAACTATAGGATTTGGCAAATAAGTGATCAAAACAATATTCAGGATCTAGAAATTCAGAATCAAAAAATCTTTTCTGGGAGTAATAAACTACAATCTTTTGCAGTGTTCAATAATAGTAATACTTATTCTATTGAAGCTATTCAAGAAATTCCGAACCAAAACTTACACCAAATAGAACAAACGGACTATGTGGTGATTTATCATCCTAACTGGAAAGATCAAGCAATAGACTTAGTAAACTATAGAAAAGAAACACATAACTATAATGGTGTTGCCGTAAATGTGTTTGATATTTATAATGAATTTTCTTCGGGAACGAAAGATCCCACTGCTTTAAGAAACTTTATACACATGCTCTATGTGCGTAATAAAACTTCAAAAACACTTCCAAAAGGTATTCTATTTTTTGGAGATGCCAGTTATGACTTTAAATCCATCCATGGTTTCCAGTCTGACTTTGTTCCTACTTATATATCAAACCCAAATTATTTTACAGTGAAAGTTACCGATGCTACTGATGATTATTTTGCTTTACTCGATGATAATGATGGCGGAGCGCTTTCAACAGTGAATAATTTTATTGATATTCCTATAGGGCGATTAATTGTAAGGAATAAACAAGAAGCACAAGATGCCGTTCGAAAAATAAAACGATATGAAGCTAAAGAGAACCAAGGTGAGTGGCAAACAAAAGTTGCCCTTGTTGCTGATGATGTAGATCAAAACGAAAACTGGGAACGCTTATTGGCTCTAGGAGCAGACCAAGCAATAGAGAAATATCAACAGAAAAATCCGGGAATCAATGTCAATAAAATTTACGCTGATGCTTATAAACAAATCAACTCCGTAGGTGGACAAAGATATCCAGATGTAGAAAACGAAATTCAAAAAGCAGTAGATGGTGGTGCCTTAATTGTACACTATTACGGACACGGAGGAGAAAAAGGTTGGGCAAGTGAAAGAATTTTGAATATTGATGATATCAACAGCTGGACTAACGAAAAAGAACTTCCTCTTTTTATAACAACCACTTGTGAATTTACACGCTATGACGATCCAAACAGAGTTTCAGCAGGAGAATATGTAGCACTCAACCCCAATGGTGGTGCCATAGCTTTACTTACCACAACAAGAGCGATAGGAATTGGTGATGCCGAGAATTTATCAAGAGTATTCTATAATCATTTAGGGAAAATAGACACTACAGTAGGAAAACAATATACCGTAGGGGAATTGCTTTATCAAATCAAAAATGGAACTACCAAACACAACAGAAGACGTTTTATTCTCATAGGAGACCCAGCCGTAAGACTTAAATTTCCAAAAAATAAAATGCGTCTTACTAAAATCAACAATCAAGATATTAGCAATGCATCTGCCGATACAATTAAAGCACTGGAAAAGGTAAGCCTCGAAGGTATTTTAACTGATATCAATGACAATAAAATTATTCAGAATGGAATAGCATCCATTACTGTTTTTGATAAAAGGCAGACAGAAAAAACCCTTAGAAATGATAATTTGAATGTTCCTCCGGTGAATTTCCTAACACAAAAAAATATCATCTTCAAAGGGAACGCACCAATAAAAAATGGAGATTTTAAAATATCCTTTGTAGTTCCAAAAGATATCAATCTTGATATG
Organism: Flavobacteriales bacterium; assembly: GCA_025210805.1. NCBI lineage: Bacteria > Pseudomonadati > Bacteroidota > Flavobacteriia > Flavobacteriales > Flavobacteriales bacterium. The sequence continues at coordinate 12,074 of JAOAQX010000005.1, read as the reverse complement.
GGGAAAGGAAAAGTACAACTATTTGCAAAATTATCAGATGAAGAAGCCTTTGGATATGACACCACTGCTTATGTGGGAGGCGTAAATCCAAACCCTGCCGAAGACAATGAAGGTCCCGATATTTCTTTATTTATGAATGATTCTACCTTTATTGATGGAGGAATGGTTACTCATAATTCAGCAATATTTGCACAACTCTTTGATGAAAATGGAATCAATACCGTAGGACTCGGAATTGGGCATGATATTACTGCAATTATAGACGAGCAAAGTGCAAAACCGATTATACTCAATAACTTTTATGAAGCTACAAATGGAGATTTTAGAGCAGGAACCGTTAATTACCCACTTTATAATTTAGAAAACGGACTTCATACACTTTCTTTAAAAGCCTGGGATACTTATAATAACTCCAGTAAAAAAACTATTGAATTCCAAGTAGTGGACGATGCCACATCTATTATTACAGATCTCTTTAATTATCCCAACCCTATGCAAGGAAACACTCATTTTAGTTTTCAGCACAATTTGTACGGGCAAGATATTCAGGTAAACTTATCTATCTATGATTTACAGGGAAGACGAGTCGCCGAATTTTCAAAAGACATTAGTGATGCGCCTGCCGTACTCAATCAAGAGTTTTCTTGGAACGGAACCACCTCGTCTGGAGTAGAATTGGGTAGTGGAATGTATCTTTATCGCCTGAGTATTCAAAGCTCCAAATCTGGGATAAGTGAATACAAAACAGAAAGATTGGTATTAGTTCGTTAGTCGAAAAAAGGAAAAGCTTATCAGTAAAAGCTTATATTTGTATTTGATATAAATTTCAAAACAGATGAGTAAATACTGATTTCTAATCCTTCTTGAGGATTTTATTTGAGATCAAACTGAAATCAAGATTTCCTATTATAAAACAAAAAAGTAAAAATCGTAAAAATAAAACATAAATTTGCGCGTTACTTTAAAGTAAATTAGAAAAGACCAATGAAAAAAATCATTAAAAATATAGCCGTGGCAGCTTTACTTACAAGCACCACAGCATTTGCCCAAGATAAAGTAAATGTAGTTTCTACTGCTGTTCCTTATTTATTAATCTCTCCTGATGCCCGTGGAGCGTCTATGGGAGACCAAGGAGTTGCTACCTTGCCAGATGCAAATAGTATGTATTGGAATGTTGCAAAATCTGCTTTCCTCAAAAAGAAAATGGGAGCTTCGGTAAGTTATTCACCTTGGCTTTCTCAATTGGTTAATGATGTATTTATCTCAAATATTGACTTTTTTTATAAGCCTGATAATCGTTCTACACTAAACTTTAGCTTTAAATATTTTTCTTTAGGAGAAGTAAATTTCAGACAACACCAAGATGATGCTCCAACACAGTTTTACCCAGCAGAATTGGCTCTGGATGTAGGATATGGATTGCAGCTTTCACGTCGTTTTTCAGCCGGTGTGGTATTAAGATATTTAAGGTCTGACCTTGCCTCTGGAGCAAATAGTTCTCTTGATGGGACAATTTATGTTCCTGCAAATTCTCTTTCTGCTGATATCGGATTTTTCTATAAATCTAAAAAAATTGACTTAGCAGGAAAAGATGGTGTTGTTACAGCAGGATTGAATATTTCCAACTTAGGAGGGAAAATAAAATATACGGATGATGATGCTCAAAGTGAATTCATGCCAGCACTTATGAGATTAGGAGCAGGATTACACATGGATATTGATAAATTCAACCGATTCTCTATAAGTGGAGAAATGACAAAACTTTTAGTACCAACCCCGCAGTTTGATACAAAAAAGAACGAAGAAATTCGTCAATTATCTGTTGTAGACGGAATCTTCCGCTCATTTAATGACTCGCCAGAAGGTGAAAATGAATTCCAAGAAATCAATTTTAGTATTGGAATGGAATATTGGTATAACAACCAATTTGCATTTAGAGCAGGTTATTTCTACGAAGACCCAATAAAAGGTAATCGTCAATATATGAGTGCAGGTTTAGGAATCAAACTTCAAAAAGCAAGCTTAGACATGGCTTATTTGTTTACCTTAACCAATAACCAACACCCACTAAAAAGTACCCTTCGTTTCTCACTTGGAATAGACATAGATGCCTTTATGTCAAACGCTCCTTCTGAAGAAGAACAGAACTCTCGAAAAGGTTCTTCTCTGAAAGAAAAAAATCAGAAGAAAGACAACAAGAAAAAAGATGATAAGAAGGATAAAAAAGACAAAAAATAGTCTAAACAGGTATGAGTGAAAAAAAAGCAAAAATGAGAGTAGGTTTTGGTTATGATGTTCACCAGCTTGCAGAGGGTTATGACTTTTGGCTTGGAGGTTTAAAAATAGATCATGACAAAGGAGCTGTAGGTCATTCAGACGCAGATGTCCTACTCCATACCATTTGTGACGCATTATTAGGTGCTGCAGCTTTAGGAGATATTGGAACACATTTTCCTGATACAGATCCTGCATACAAAGGGATTGACAGTAAAATTCTCTTAAAAGACGTAGCAAAATTACTAAAAGAAGAAGATTTCGAAATAGGAAATATAGATGCGACTGTGGCTTTACAAAGTCCGAAAATAAAGCCCTATATTCCAGAAATGCGTAAAATAATCTCAGAAATACTTTCCATACCACTCCGAGATGTTTCTGTAAAAGCAACAACAACAGAAAAACTAGGATTTGAAGGAAGAAAAGAAGGCGTTTCAGCTTATGCTACCGTGCTTCTTTTTGGATAATCTTTTCCTGATGTCAAAAATTATAAGCTCACTTTTTAGTGAGCTTTTTTTATGCAAATAATACCATTACTTGTTCAATATGAAAAAATTAGTGAATTTTCCGTAATTTTGACAGTATCATAGTGATACTAAACAACAACGCACTATGAAAACTCTAAATACTGTAAGCATGTATGCATTAAATGTAGATAAAAATGATTTTTTTGAGCGTTTAGCTTCTTTATCTCAAGAGAACCAACTTATTATTTTTAATAAACTTTCTGAATTACGAGAAGAAGAACGAAAAGAAAAAGCTTTTTGGGAAGCCGTAAAACTAGGGGAAGAAAGCGGAATTGTTAAAGATTTTGATATTGATGTCTTTTTTAAAGAATTAAGACATGATACGCTAAACAAATGAATAAGTAAAAGGTTGAAATCACCAGTCTTGCAATAGCAGATTTAAAAAACATTTGGCTTTACACATTTGAAAATTGGGGAATCGGACAAGCCGACAAATACGCTCAACAAATAAGTCAATCTTTCCATAACATTCAAAATGTTATGTTCAAGAAACTCAAAAAGGGTAATGTTTCATATAAAACTTACACCATCCAAAAACATCGCATTATCCTGAAAGAAACTCCTGATTGTATTCTCATTATTCGTGTTTTACACCAGTCTATGGATACAAATAGGCATTTGTAGATTGTGGATTTATATTTTTTAGCTATTTTAGCCTAAAAACTATGAATTATAATCAATTTAAAATTAAGTGTTTTCTACTATGGGTTATTACAATATTAACATCAGGAATTACATTTTCTCAACAATCTAAATTATCAGGATACAAATCATTTCCTCTTGAGGGAGGTTATAAATTAGGAGCTTTATTAACCATTGATAAAAAAACTAAGAAAGTTGAATTAATACAAGAGAATAATACAGAAGAGAATTGTTATACTGATGTGTTATCTACAGAAAAAGGTATTGCTCTTCCCTCATATAAGCTGAATAGGAAGAAAGAAGTTCAAAATGAATTTAATGGCAAAGGTAAATTTTCTTTTGTAAACGTTTCAGGCGATGCAACTATTTCAGAGTTAAAAAATGTAGTTCTAACACTAGAATCAGGAAGAAAAGAATATTTAACATATGGTAATACAGCTATTAATAAACTATTTAGGCACTTTAGCTTATCTGATATTGAAGATATCAAATCTGGTGCTGATAAGGGAATATTTTTTGTAACAGAAATAGCTATATATGATAGTGCTTCTTTAACGTTTACTTGGAATGAATCAATTACCACTTCAGCTCAAACAAAAATACAAGATGGAATATCACATGAGTTTTCAGCATCTGCCAACACTAAATTTATTGATGATGAAACTTTAGTGATAACTTTTAATAAAGGATATATCGCTGGTTTTAAAGATAGGAAAGTCAACAAGAAAATTATTCGCAAAAGCATTAAAATGAAAAAAAAGGGATATAATATATATTATCTTGATAAAGATAAAGATGGCTATGGAGATAAAAATAATTTTGAATACACTAACAACCCAAAAGCAAACTTTGTAACAAATTGTGAAGATTGTTATGATAAAAATAAAGACGTTTTCCCAGGTAATCAAGAATGGTATAGTAAACACCGAGGCGATGGGAGCTTTGACTATAATTGTGACAATAAAGAAACATTAAATTCTACAACGTTAGGTAAATGCGGAAAGGGAATAGCAGAACCACAAGGTTGGTTAAACAAGGTGCCATCTGCAGGACAGAAAGGTGATTGGTTATATGACTGTGATAGAAAAATACTTCAAGGTGGCTCAAAAAAAGAAACTAAGGAAAAAATTCAATTAGCACATTAACATAAATAACGTAAAGAAATAGGTTAAAACAATCATATATAGTTATTCTAATTTGTATCAATAACCATATATATAAATATCAAAAAAAGGATGGAATTAGTAATCGGTTTTAGCACTTGATTCTGAATTTATTTGAGATTAAAACAATAATTCGTTGAGTTTTCTGCATTTTTTAGGTTAATTGATCTTTTTTCTTATCTTTACGAATCGATAAAAAAGGTAGAAATTTTGTTTATGAAACTCAAGCATATTTTAGCACTTACCGTAGGTATTTCAGCATTTTTGTCTAACCCAACAATGGCTCAAAATACAGATGAGGCTGATCTAGAGATCACCAAGTCTGCCATTGCAGAGAAAAAAGAAATACTCTCAGGTCCTTTCGTATCTTATATAGACGGATACAGCACACGTTTTTGGATGATGGTTCCAAAAGGAACTAAAGAAGTAAAAATCAAACTTCAAAACTTTGACCAATCTCGTACTTATACCGAAAAATATACTGTTGGAAAAAGAGGGAAATATCAGAAAAATCGTTGGAAAAGAACGGTTAGTGAGTACTTATTAGGAGATGAAGTACCTGTAATAATTGATGTACAAAACCTCAATAGAGACGAAGAGTATAATGTAGAAATCTATCTAGATGATTATCTTGCAAAAGAAGAATTTAATCTCTATATGGAACGTGCACACCAAGCCGATGTTTATTTCCTATTCGGTGGTGGACTCATGGATCTTAAAAATGATCAAGTTTTTGCTAAAATGCAAAGAACCTCAAATGACTTTATGCTTTGGGGTGGAGATAATTTTGGAGCTTCAAAACATGGATATGATTTTAACGGACTTACCAAACACGCTAAGGAAGTAAGAAAAAATCCTCTTTTGAACGAATTCATGCAATCTACTCCTCAAATAGCTACTTGGGGATCTCTAGATTACGACAAAACAGGTTTTGGGAAAGACTATATAAACAAAGATGAGGCTCAGCAAGCATTTGACCTTATGTGGCCAAACCTTCCTAAGAAAGTATATAATTATACTTTTGAAAACTATGGAACTTATGGAAAATATGACTACGAGGATGTAGATCTTTTCCTATTGGATGATCAAACATTTAGAAATACAGAAAAACACGAATATAAGTTTGGAGAAAAACAAATGGAGCGTCTATTAAGAGATTTAACAGCCTCTAATGCCAAATTTAAAGTTGTTGTGGCAAATTCTACTTTCTTTGGAAATTGTGATGAAAATGCCATTGGTTATGAAAAAGAATTTACCGAACTCATGAGAAGAATTCACAAAGGAAACTTTAGCGGATTGGTTTTCATGTCTATGAATTCTCATGGAAATACAGAAATCATTAAGTACGAAAGAGAAAATGACTACACTCTTACAGAGTTGAGTATGGGTAAACTCTCAGGAACAGCAGGAAACTATGCAAGGATTCGTGTAGAAGGAGAAAGAAAAAACAGAAAAATGATTATGGAAATATATGATATCCATGGAAAAATCATTAAAACTAAATCACTTCTAGCAACACAGTTACAGAATTAGTTTATTAACAATATTTATTTTCAAAAAGGGCATTAGAAAAATCACTTCTAATGCCCTTTTTTATTACCTCATCACTAGAGGGAAAAATGTATATTTGCTGTGTATAAAACAGCCTTGTTATGATAGCATTTGATAATACAGAAGTAGCCTTTGCTCACAAGACAGACAAAGAGCTTAAGAAAGCTCGATTTTTATTTAAAACCATCGGAAGTCCTACCGTAGCCAATTTAGGTATGGCAATGGTAAACGCAGGTTTAAAACTAAAATTACCCATAAAAGGATTAATTAAGAGTACCGTTTTTAATCATTTTTGTGGTGGAGAAAGCATGGATGAATGCTCCATCACCATGGATAAACTTGCACAATATGGTGTGCATTCCCTTTTAGATTATTCTGTGGAAGGAAAAGCCGGTGAAAACGATTTCAACCGTTGTTCCAAAATGGTGAAGAAAACAATTACCAAAGCAAATGGTACAGATCATATTCCTTTTGCCGTTTTTAAAGTTACAGGGGTTTTTAGGTTTGAACTACTCGAAAAAATTCAGAATAAAGAAAAACTCACAGAAGAAGAAAAAAAAGAATACCAGAGAGCCTATAACCGAGTTGACAGTATTTGTAAAAAAGGTTTTCATGTGGGCGTTCCTGTAATGATAGATGCCGAAGAAAGCTGGATTCAAGATGCAATAGACGATCTTGTAAATGAAATGATGGCTAAGTACAATAAAGAACAAGCAATTATTTACAATACCATTCAAATGTATCGTCATGACCGCTTGGAATTCCTAAAAAAATGTCATCAAAAATCTCAAGATGAAGGGTATTTTATTGGAATGAAAGTAGTGCGTGGTGCTTATATGGAAAAGGAAAGAGAAAGAGCCGCAGAAAAAGGATACCCCTCTCCTATCCAACCTGATAAAGAAGCTACAGATAGAGATTATAATTTAGCCATTCAGTATTGCATTGAAAATTACCATGGGATTAATCTTTGTGCAGGAACACATAATGAATACAGCTCTTTGTATATGACACAAATGATGGATAAGCATCAAATAGATAAAACCAATCCTAAAGTATATGGAGCCCAACTCTTGGGAATGAGTGATAATATCAGCTTTAATCTTGCCAAGGCAGGTTATAATGTCGTAAAATACGTTCCTTTTGGTCCTGTAGCCGATGTGATGCCTTATTTGATTCGTAGAGCCGAAGAAAACACCTCTATTAGCGGACAAACAGGTAGAGAACTCATGTTGATTCAAAAAGAAATTGGCCGTAGAAAATCTGTAAATAATTAAGAATCAAAACACCCATTTTGTAACGCAAATTTATTTGATAAAAAAATACCAAAACCCTTTTGCTACGGGAAATATTATCTTATATTTGCTCCCACAAAATGAGAAGCCGAGGTAGCTCAGTTGGTTAGAGCGCATGATTCATACTCATGAGGTCGGCGGTTCGAGCCCGCCTCTCGGTACTTTTAAAAGGTAAACAATATTGCATTTGTTTACCTTTTTTTTTTGAAAAATTAATTTTTCAAACTGACTCTAATTATTTACACAAGTTTTATTTCAGAAGTTATTTCAGTGAATAAAAGGAACATTAGCGAATCAAAAGTTTTTTATAACTACCATTAGAAAAAGCTAGAAAAACTATCTGATTTCTATAGTTTTCAATAGAAAATTGTTGATAAGTCCTTTTCCTTGTTAATAACTTTCCATTAATATCAAACACTTCAAATTCAATCCCTTCAACTCCTTCAATAGAAATTTCAGAGAAAGAATGATACCGAATATTAAAATTATCAACATAGTTATCCACAATTCCTATTTCGTTTCCATACAGATGGAAAGAGAGAATATCTGCTGCAATAATATCGAGCTGAGAATCACCATTGATATCAGCCAATTCTAGTACACGGGTTTTGGGTAATTCTTCAGTAAAAATATGTTGTTTTATTCCTGTTCCCTGGTTTGAGAATTGAATCCACTCCAATTTACTTACACCAATATCCACAAGAGCAATATCCTCAAAACCATTGGTATCAATATCGCCTATTTGAATATCATGAATACTTCCAAAACCTGTTTTAACCACTTGCTGATTAGAAAAATTTCCTTGTCCATCATTTAGAGCATATACCAAAGCTCCATTTTCGTTTTGCGTAAATATTAAATCTTGATTTCCATCTTTATTATAATCCATTAGGGCAATATCAGCCATTATTTCTGAATGAATTGTGATATTTGCTGTAGCGAGGCTGTCCCATTGAAAACTCCCTGATTGGTTTTCAAAAATCATGATTTTTTTCCCTGCAATTATGAAATCGATATCTCCATCAGCATCATAATCATCAAAAGCCATACAGTTCATATCTTGCAGCTGAGTGTGTTTTAAGGTATCAATGCTTAGCGTTTGACTAAGATTATTATAGATTCTGATTTCATCAGCACTTAAAGCGATTATTTCGTCGTTAGCTATTCCGCTAATTTTATGGGCATATATTTTTTTAATTCCAGAAAGTGTGTCTAATGTTTGTTTTTGATAATTTCCATTAGCTTGTTGATAATACACTCTGATAATTTTCTCATATTCTGAACAGGAAACAATATCCATTTGATCATCGGCATCAAATTTTCCTACCGCCAAATTTTGAGGATACACCAAAGAGTCAATCATAACTGGGAGTCCAAAAGTTGTATCAGAAATCCTTGGATAGTAAACCACTTTATTAAAAGGGTTAAACACTTGAGATACGATAATATCTTTAAGATCATCGCTATTGGCATCCATATACACAATGTCTGTTGCTCCCCGAGAGTGAATATCGACAATATGACGATCACCAAACTGTGCCATTGAATTAATAGACATCAAAAGACTGAAAAAATAAATAGCTTTCATACCGGTTTTGAATTTTATACCTTAAAATTAAATTAAATCAATGGTTTACGGTAGGAACTATCGATGAATCACCATACTTTCTAGAATGAAAACCTTTCAAGCTTTTTTCTTTTATTCTAGAAACCCACAGGTAAACTAGGAGTTATAAAATTATTATGCATAAATAGATGATCATAGTTCATAAGGGGGCTTAAATCATTACTAAGTCCTTTTTGAGTAAGTATTTCAATAGGGATTACGAAACTAAATTGCTCAGGATTCCCTTCAATTGTTAACGTTTCAAGCTTTAATCCCTTTTGTTTTTGGAGACGTAATAGGTAATTATCAACAAATTTTTGGATGAGAATATCATTGGTTTTTTCAAGATTATTAAGGCGTTTTGCCTTTTTTACTCTTCCATCCTTCCCAAGAATAACATGAACCAAATACACTCCAGAAACCGAAGTATTAATCGTTTCTGGATCATAATTCTTTTCCATAAAAAGAGCCATGCGGGCTTGTAATTTTGAAGCATCAAAAGGAAACTCACTATTGGTAAAATGATAAATATTTTGTCCGTTTTCAATAAAAAAAGCCTTCTTTAATATTCTGTTTTCAAAATGAAAAATATTTTCAACACCTCTATTATCCTTAAAGGTAAGTTTCTTTGTAAGTGAATCTATAGGCAGACCATTTCTCATAAAGTGCGTATAAGAATACCATTCTTTGGTAACATTCTTCTTTACAGAATGTGCATGCTCATTATTCTTAAAGAGCTTAAACTTCTTATCCTCTTTCTCATGTAATAAAAGATGGAATTCATTTTGCAAATCGCCATTCCTAAAATACGTTTTTACAACACTAGGAATATTATCTTCATATTCAATTGTTTTTTTTAGTGACCCTTCTGCGTAATAAGCCTCAAACGTTCCATCTTTTACTAAAGGTATTTGCTTCAAGAACGTAGCACGGTATAATTTTTCTTCGTTCTCATAAAAATCAATCACCCATTTGTCTTGATTATTCTCTTTTAAATATCCTTGGTATTTTGCCAAATGTGGACTATTTACCTCCTTCCAAAATTCATTAAAATAAATGGGAATTCCATTTTTAGCCTTATGGAGATAAGTAAACTTCTTTATAATCTTATACAAATCTTTAGATTCATATTCTTCATCGAATATTTCTTGTGTAAGCTGTTGGTTTTGACCAAAAAACTTTTTCGCTATTTCTTTATCCTCCAAAAAACTATTTAACTGATAATACACTGTTTCATCTTTCTTTTTAGCCAGATAGGAATATTTAAACACCGTATTATTCGTAATAGGAAATCTGACAAATTGATCTCCATTAACCTCTGAAATCAATTCTACAAAACAAGATGATTTGACGATTCTGGAATTATTTTCGTAATTATTAATGGCAAAAAAAGAATCGATCCCAATCACAAAGTTTTTAATTTTTTTCGCCTTAAATTTCACAGCAAATTGATCGTTACCTAGTAATTCGGTATAAACAAATTTTTTCTTCTTTCTTATAAAATAACCCTCTACTTTCTTTCCATTAGATTGATAATAATACCCCTTTCTAAACATCTCTTCGGGAGGAGAAAATAGGATTAGATTCTGAGGAGCATAGGAAATGGGGTCGAAATAACCATTCATAGGAACCCCAGTAAAATCAAATAATTCTCCCATTTGATCCTGAGCATTCGTATTAAGCACACTTGTAAACACAATTATAATCGTATATAAAACAGAACTTTTCATTTTAATTTGTTTTTATCGAAAGTAAGAAATGATCATAGTTCATACATTCCTTTTATCAAACACTCGTTATTTAGCTTTTTACTTATAGGTAATCATAATAAATCAAGGTCATTACCATAGTATTATAAAAACCATGGCAAATTATTGAATACCAAAGATTTCTTTTAAAATATAAGAAAAGAGCCAAATATACAGCTCCTACTACAAGTGCATTAATAAGACCCGAAGCACCAAGCTGGATATGATAAACACCAAAAATAACACTGGTTATGACAAAACTTAAATAGGAGGAATATTTCCCTTTAAACAGCTTTTCCAAACGTGTAAAAATGAATCCATGAAAAACAATTTCTTCATAAAATCCCCCAATCAGCCATCCCATAACAACCATAATAAAGAATTCTAATTTCCCACCTTGAATCGTATCATTTAGCCCTGCATCATTGTATTCCAGTGACACAAACATCTCCAAAACAGGATGAAAAATTAACTGCATAAATGTCAATATCAGAACAGCAACAAGTCCTCCAATTAAAATTGAATTTGATTTAAACAGTTTAAGACTAAATCCTATATTTGAAAAAGTCTCTTGGGAATATTTTAAAACGAACCAAACGAAAAATAGAATAGGGATACTGTACCCAAAAAATGGAATGAGTTCAGCGTGTGGTAAAAAGACTATTAAACCAATAGCAATTATACTCAGAATTGTTTTGTACATATTCATGTTTTTATTAGTTACATTGATTTAAGCTAGGCGTAATAGGGTATTCAAAACTGTGAAATTTCGATATACATATGTCGCTCGTGAACTTTTTTTTATATGACTAAATTCATTTACTAATATATAAAATTAAGACTAATATAAATTACTTAATTTCATGCAATTACCTTTTTAAAAAAATAAACCATTATTGTTGCTCTATTTATTGAAAATCGGTTTCCTTAAGTATTAATTTGTATTCCACTTTATCTAGTGATAAAGTCTGATTTTAAGAACTTTGTATTTCAAGTTTTCTCTAGTATATAGATCCTTTTTTAAGACCATATTATCTAATTCTATGATTATTGTATTCGATTTCTTTAAGAAAATAAACTCTTCTTTAATTGCTCTATTATCTTTCCATTGAAAAAATATTCTTCGAAATGCATTTTTGTTCTATCAAAAACCCACTACTTCCCCCAAAAAAAGGCACAAAAAAACCCTTTCTATTTCTAGAAAGGGTTTCTTTTTGTAAGAATGGCGGCGACATACTCTCCCACTTACGTAGTACCATCTGCGCTAGTGG